>JAISFJ010000172.1 GCA_031263665.1 Coriobacteriales bacterium | reverse complement strand
CAGGCTCGGCAGCAACCTCGGCGTTGGCGTCCTCGATAGCCTCGACAGCCTCTTCAGCCTCAGCATCGGCTCCAACAGCGGCATCGCCCTCGGCCTCAACGGCCTCTTCGGCCTCAGCGTCGCCCTCAGTAGCGGTATCGCCCTCGGCCTCAAGCTCATCCTCAGCCTTCTCCGCCGAAGTTTTCGCCTTCGCCTTGCCGGACTTGGCAGCACTCGACTTCTTTGTCGCGGCCTCCTTACCACCCGACTTTTCGTCCGTATCCTTGCCGGCCTTCTTGCTCACCGGCTCTAAGACAAGCTCCATAATCACAATGGTCGCCGAGTCGCCACGGCGGGTTCCCAGCCTCAGTATGCGCGAGTAACCGCCAGGGCGTCCCTCAAACATACCTTGCTCAACCTTTGAGAATATTTCCGCTACGAGGTCCTTATCGCCGAGTTTGGCGATGGCGAGGCGGCGCGCGTGCACGTCTCCACGCTTGGCCCACGTTATCACGCGGTCAACATCGCCACGAATCTCCTTGGCGCGTTCCAGCGTGGTCTTTATGCGGTCGTTGGTAAAGAGATTAACGACCAGATTCTTCTTCATGGCCTTGGTATGGCTGGCATCAGTGCCGAGCTTGCGGCCCTTCTTATAATGTCTCATGGCGCTCCCCTATCACGGTCACGGCTTGAGGCCGAGGTCCATCGACTGAAGTTTATCCTTGACTTCCTCGATTGACTTCGCACCGAAGTTACGGATATTGAGCAGGTCGTTTTCGGAGAACTCAACCAACTGGCGCACCGAATGTATGCCCGCACGTTTGAGGCAATTGTACGAGCGGACGGACAGGTCGAGGTCCTCAACCTGTTTTTCGAGCTCGGTGTTTTTTCCTGAACCCTCGGGCGCAAAGATACTCGGCGCTTCGTTGACCTGCTCTTCATCGGATAAGGTCAAAAACGCGTCCATGTGCTGATTGATGATATTTGAGGCACGTACGATAGCCTCCTGAGGCGCGATAGACCCGTTGGTCTCCACCTCTAAGACGAGTTTATCGTAGTCGGTGCGCTGCCCCACGCGGGTGTCTGTCACGTCCATGGTGCAACGCCGCACCGGCGAGAACAACGAATCGATGTGGACGATGCCGATGGGGTCGTCTGCCCGCTTGTTTCGCTCAGCCGAGATATAACCGCGGCCAACACCGACACGGATGGTCATCTCAAGTGAGCCACCGTCGGCCAAAGTCGCGATTACGTGGTCGGGGTTGACGAGGTTAAAACCGCCCGGAATACTCAGGTCGGCACCGGTCACCACGGTGGGCCCCACGGCGCTTACCGTCGCGGTTGCCTCATTGATGGTCTCCAGCGAACTGAATACCAGGCCTTTCACATTTAACACGATGTCGGTGACGTCCTCAATCACGCCTTCAGCAGAGGAAAACTCATGCTGGATGCCTTCGATGAATACCGCCGTCGCGGCGACTCCATCCAACGACGAGAGCAACACGCGGCGCATACTGTTACCCAAAGTCTGACCATAACCACGCTCCAACGGCTCAACGAGGAACCGTGCCAGCGTGTCATTGACTTGTTCGACCGTGACCTGTGGTCTCATGAACTCTGTCATCTAAAACGCTCCTTAAAAATCAATTATTTCGAGTAGAGCTCAACGATGAGCTGTTCGCGGATGTCGAGGTCGATTTGGTCGCGCGCGGGAAGCGTGAGTACGGAACCCTGGAGCTTCTCTATGTCGACCTCCAACCACTGTGGTACCTCGGTTTTCTCATTGGAGATGAGCGAGGTTTTTATCACGAGAAGGTCTTTAGCTGCTGACGCTACCGCCACCAAGTCACCGGACTTCACGCGAAATGAAGGGATGTTTACCCGACGCCCATTCACCTGAATATGGCCATGCCGCACCTGCTGGCGAGCCTCGTCACGCGATTTTGCAAAACCGAGACGATAGACCACGTTGTCGAGACGGGATTCAAGGATGCGCAATAAGTTCTCGCCAGTCACGCCCTGTTGGCGGGTGGCAAGTTTATAATACCCACGGAATTGCTTTTCCAGCAAGCCGTAGATGCGCTTGGTCTTTTGCTTCTCGCGAAGCTGAAGGCGGTACTCGCTTTCCTTTACCCGCTTCTTGCCGGCCTCACCCGGCGGATAGGGACGACGCTCCACCGCACATTTGTCGGTGTAACAGCGGTCTCCCTTCAAAAAGAGCTTGTTTCCTTCACGGCGGCAGAGTCTGCAATCCGCGCCTGTATATCGAGCCATATCTCCTCTGTCCTTTCTCGGGCTCTTATGAACATGGCAGCTTTTTCACGTTACGCTGCCCTTCTGCCCTCACACAACTTACACGCGACGCCGTTTGCGTTGGCGCACGCCGTTGTGCGGGATGGGTGTGCAGTCCTGGATACTCGCGATTTCGAGACCGGCAGCCTGAAGGGTGCGAATCGCGGTTTCGCGGCCGGAGCCGGGACCCTTCACGTAGACGGTCACCTTACGCAACCCATGTTCCTGGGCGACCTTTGCGGCGGCCTCGGCAGCCATCTGAGCGGCAAAAGGCGTGGATTTGCGGGAGCCCTTAAACCCCACGGTGCCAGCGCTTTGCCACGTGATGACGTTTCCTTGTGGGTCGGTAAGCGTGATGATGGTGTTGTTAAAGGTGGATTTGATATGCGCCTGCCCCACAGCGATGTTCTTGCGTTCGGAACGCTTGATGCGGGTACGCGCCTGTTTTTTGGCTGCCATTACTTCTTCTTACCTCCTATCTGCTTACGCGGGCCTTTGCGGGTACGGGCATTGGTATGAGTACGCTGCCCGCGCACCGGCAGGCCCTTACGATGACGCAAGCCACGATAGGAGCCGATTTCCATGAGACGTTTAACGTCCTGTGATACCTCGCGACGAAGGTCACCTTCGATTTTGAGGTTTTGGTCGATGTATTCACGGAGACGAACGGTTTCTTCTTCCGTCAGGTCTCTCACCCGGGTATCCGGGCTCACACCGGTTTCAGCAAGTATCTTGGTAGCGGTTGTAAGGCCGATACCATAGATGTAGGTCAAGCCGACTTCAACGCGTTTCTCGCGCGGAAGGTCGACACCAGAGATTCGGGCCACGTAGTACTCCTCCCTAACCCTGGCGCTGCTTATGACGGGGATTTTCGCATATCACGAGTACCCGCCCGTGGCGCCGGATGATTTTGCACTTATCGCACATCTTCTTTACCGAAGGCCTCACCTTCATAGCACTGTTCCCTTCAGTTTTCTCTCATTTCGCATCTATCTGTACGCCGCAGCCGCAGACGTTTTCTTGCTTCGTAAAAAGAGCGTCGGACTCCTTTTAACCCCATGAGGTATGGCAGGCATCGAGCTTGTCATTTGAAGCGATAGGTAATACGGCCTCTGGTCAGGTCATACGGAGAGAGCTCGACGGTCACCTTATCGCCGGGAAGAATACGGATATAGTGCATACGCATCTTTCCCGAGATATGCGCAAGCACCACATGGCCATTCTCTAATTTTACTTTGAACATCGCGTTGGGCAACGGCTCAACAACGATGCCCTCAAGTTCGATGGCGTCTTCTTTACCCAAAAACTACTGCTTCCTTAAAGGGGCTACAAAACAACAGCAGATAATGATACCTCATCCTATAGAATA
>JAISFJ010000109.1 GCA_031263665.1 Coriobacteriales bacterium | reverse complement strand
ACAAACCCTCAACTTCTCAGACCCCTTACCCGACGACCTCCAAGCAGCCCTTGCCCAAATCACCGACCACACCCTGTGAGCCACCCCCTCCCTCTACTTGACATATTCCCTAACACTGTTAGACTCTAATAGTGTTAGGGAAAAACCGATGAATAGTGCCTGCCAGATGGCGTGTAATGAATAAATCGGCGTTTTCTCCGGTAAATCCGACGGGGACTTACTAAATCATAAAGATTGCTGAGACTATGGATTATCCGTCTGCTGCTATCGAGCAATTTAAGAAGATGTTTGGGCATTATCGGTCGGGGGCGCTTTCGCAGATTGACCGTTATTCGTCCGGCGAATCTCACCTGTTGGGGCTGTTGAATCTCCACGGCGAACCTCTCCATCCTTCTGATTTGCAAAAGCAAACCTGCAATACTTCGGCACGAATCGCGGCCATTTTGGTAAGTCTTGAGAAGAAAGGTTTTATCACCAGAGAAATCGACCGCCAGGACCGCAGGAAAGTGCTTGTGAGCATCACTGACAAAGGGCGCGAACACGCTCAATATGAAATTGACAAGATAAGCGAAGAAATCAAGGCTGTTCTTCGCCAATTGGGCAAGCGGGACACCGAGGAACTTCTTCGGATACTCGAGCGGCTCCTCGAAATACTCACCCAACAACCAGCTCAACAACCCGCTCAACAATCCATCCAACAAACCACCAGGCAGAAAAGCTCGAGAAAGCAGGGAGCACACACATGACGAAATTCAGCGTACGTAAACCCATGACCGTTCTGGTCGCGGTCGTGATAGTTTTCGCTTTGGGTTTTGCCAGCCTCAGGGGGATGACCCCCGAACTTCTCCCTCATATTGAGTTACCCTACGTCATTACCGTAACAACCTATCCCGGCGCTTCGCCCGAAAAGGTCGAAGACGAGGTGACGCGTTCGCTTGAGGAAAACTTTGCCACCCTGGAGGGCCTTGAGAGCGTTCAGTCGCAGTCGAGCGAAAACGTGTCGCTCGTCATCATGGAGTTTTCTGACACCGCCGACCTCGATGCGGTCTCTCTCGACATAGTGCAGAAGGTCAATCAGATTGAGGGCTCCTGGGATGATATGGTGGGGACGCCCATAATCCTGAAGATGAATCCCGACATGTTGCCGGTCATGATAGCCGCCGTTGAGCGCAAGTCCGCAGACACAAGCGAGCTCTCGCGCTTTATGGAAGACACGCTGCAGGGCAAACTTGAAGGAATCGAAGGGGTTGCGAGTCTTGATGTGAGCGGCCTGCGGGTTGAGCGCATCAACATCGCTTTGAGGCAGGAAAAGATAGACGAAGTGAATCTGCGCGTCGCTCAAGCCATCAAAGACGAGTTTGCCGAAAGCGAACAGGAGATATATGATTCGCAGGCAGAGCTCGAGGGAACACTCAGCGACCTGCAGTCAAAAAGCGAGGAATTACACGACGGTGCGGAGCAGTTCGCCGTAAAAATAGGGGAGGGCTCCACCGAACTTGCCTCTTCATGGGCCGCCCTGTTGTCGGGCGCGCAAGACCAGAAGCTCATGCTCTCAGACCTTAAAAAAGACCTCCAAAAACTCATAGAGCAAGAAGAAGCCGCCCGCGCCGCCGCCGGTGGGGTTTTGCCGCCGCCCATCGCAGAACAGTTTGAGACCGCAAAAGCCCAGCTACAGGCAGGCATCGCCCAGCTTGAAGAAGGCATTTTTGCCGTCGGCGATTTGCAGGGCACTTTAGCGGATGCTCAGGGAAGCCTCGATGAGACGATTTCTTCTACGCTCTACGGGATGTCGAGCGGCAACGCCCAGCTCACTTCCGCGCAGTCCCAGATTACCGCCGCGCTCACCCAAATTGAGCAGGGCCTTACTCAGCTTGAGGATGCCCGCGACGCGGCCGTGGAAAAAGCGGACCTGAGTGCCGCGCTCACGATGGATACCGTCTCAAGCATACTGATGGCTCAAAACTTCTCGATGCCAGCCGGCTATGTTCAGGAGGGTAACGACAGTTACCTTGTGCAGGTTGGCGACGAGATTGCATCCCTCGAAGAAATGCAGGAACTCGTCTTGCTCGACCCAGGAATCGAGGGCCTTGAACCCGTACTGCTCACCGAGGTCGCCGACGTATTTATGAGTGACAATCTGGATGAACTGTACGCAAAGATAAACGGCCATGACGGTATTCTTCTGTCATTTAACAAACAAAGCGAACGGGCGACAACTGAGGTAACCGACGCCATTCTCGAAAAATTTGACGAACTCTCCGAGCAGTATGATGGGCTGAACTTTACACCTTTGTTCAACCAGGGTGACTACATCTATATGGTCATGAGCAGCATCACCAGCGACCTGCTCTGGGGCGCGATATTTGCGGTCATCATACTTTTGCTGTTTTTGCGTGATGTGCGCCCGACTTTTATCACGCTGTGCGCCATACCAATAAGTCTCGTGTTCGCGCTCGCGGCAATGTATTTTTCGGGCGTGACCATCAACATTATTTCTCTGTCAGGCCTGGCGATAGCCGTAGGTCGCCTCGTCGATGACAGCGTGGTGGTGATAGAAAACATCTTCCGCCTGCGCGCAAAAGGCTATTCGCCCATCCGGGCGGCGGTAAACGGGGCCGGGCAGGTGGGCGCCGCCATCATCGCCTCAACACTCACCACGATTTGTGTGTTTTTGCCTATCGTCTTTGTGCAGGGTCTCACGCGCCAACTCTTCACCGATTTTGCGCTGACCTTTGCGTACGCCTTGCTGGCCAGCCTTCTGGTAGCGTTAACGCTGGTTCCAACGATGGCCAGCGGCATGTTTAAGAAAATGCAGCCAAAAGAACATCGCGTGCTCGATAAAGTCATCGCCGTCTATGACCGCGCCTTGCTCTGGTCGTTGCGCTTCAAACCGATTGTGCTCGTGGCCGCGACGCTGCTTTTGGTGGCAAGTGTTGCGCTCGTCTGGTCGCGCGGCTTCGCTTACATGCCTGAGGGAAATTCCGGCCAAATCAGCATCAATCTGACGATGCCAAAAGAAGCCTCACCCGATGAGGAACGAGCCATCGCCGATGACGCGGCCTCACGTATCTCAGAAATAGAAGGTGTTGAGACGGTCGGGGCGATGGCGGGAAGCATCAGCATCGGCGGAGGAGGCATGTCGGCTCTCTCGGGCGGCGGTGGCAGCCAGGGCTCGGCCTTGGATTCCGTCGTCGTCTACGCTACGCTTAACCGCAGCGCGAATATGGAAAAGACGGTCAGCGCGCTCGAATCGAGTCTCGAAGGCGTCGGCGCCGAATATGACGTGAGCTCTTCTAACATGATGGACGCCTCCGCACTCGGCGGCAGTGGCATCACGGTAAACCTGTTTGGTGATTCAATCGAGGAAATGGTCATCGCTTCTGAAGTCTTGGCCGAAGGACTTGAAGGCATCGCGGGCGTTGAGGAAATTGACAGCGGTTTTGAGGAAGCGACTCCCGTGTTGCACTTCACCGTCGACCGCACCGAGGCCGCCGGTTACGGCCTGACCACCGCCCAGGTTTACCAGCAGGTCGCAGCCGCGCTCACCAAAGAGAAAAACGCCACCGATGTGATATGGGATTCGGAAGGCTACG
>JAISFJ010000020.1 GCA_031263665.1 Coriobacteriales bacterium | reverse complement strand
AACTGGTTATGGGGTTGATTCGATTGTTTGAATCAGGGTGGGGAGGGTGGTGATGGTGGAGGTTTCGTGTTGGGCGCCGGCTTGGAGTAGGGTGTCGTGGGTGAACATTCCCCAGAGCGCAGCGATGGCAACGGCGCCGGCAGCGCGGGCGGCTTGCATGTCGTAGGGGCTATCCCCGACATAAAAGCAGGTATCAATCGGAACGGCAAGACGTTCGGCTGCTACAAAGAGCGGCTCGGGGTCCGGCTTGTGTTTGGCGGTATCATCCGAGCCTATGATGAGCTCAAAATACTCTTGCAATCCAAAACGCGCGAGCCCACGACAGGCTGGCTCCTTGCGCTTTGATGTCACAACGGCCAGCCGCCGCCCTTCCCCGCGCAAAACGTCAAGCGCCTCTCTGGTCCCCTCAAAGTACTGCACCAGCTTATCATGAACCTGCGCGTTGTGAGCGCGATAGACCTTTACGAGCTCGTCAGCGTGCTCTGCTGCAAGGTGACGCATCTGGTCCACAAGGGGAATCCCTATGAGCGGAAGTATTTGTTCATCGGGCAACTGCCTTCCTAAAACCTTACGAGTCGCGTACCGATACGAAGCAAGTATGAGCTCTTTGGTGTCGAGCAGGGTGCCATCCAGGTCAAACAATATTGCTGATGCTTTTATCAATTTACTTGCTGACCTCACTGGTTCCAACGGTATTGATGTTGTCTTCGCCGCCCTCGCTGTTTGCGCCGCCCGCGCCGCCCTCGGTGACGTCCTCAGCGGCTTCGGTGTTGTCCTCGTTGGCCGCCGCCCCATCATCATCAGAGTCGTCGCTCAAAAACATCGTCTCCTGCCCCTCTACCCCGGCGCCCGCTCCACCGACACCACCGACACCAGCGCCAACGCCGCCCGCGCCCGCTCCACCAACGCCGCCCGCGCCAGCACCCGAAGCACCGGCATCCTCGGCGTCCAATTCATCTGCGTCCTCACCTTGTTGCGAAGAGTCTTTCCGTGCGCCCGCCACACGAGCGACGGCACAGACGTGGTCCTTGCCGCTCATGTTCATCACCTTTACGCCCTGGGTGGCGCGCCCAAGCTGTGAGATGTCGTTGGACTTCACGCGGATAACAACGCCTTCTTCAGAAACAATCATGAGCTCCTGACCAAGCGAAACGATTTTCATTCCCGCAAGCTGCCCCTTCTTTTCCGTCATGGAAATCGTGGCCATGCCCTGGCCGCCACGATGATGTTCGGTGTATTCTTCAACGGGAGTTCGCTTGCCAAAGCCGTTTTCCGTTATCACAAAAAGGTCGCTGCCCTCAGGGGCGATTTCCATGCCGAGCACGCGGGCATCACGAGCGGCGGTCATGCCCTTAACGCCGGAGGTATCGCGTCCCATCGGGCGCGCCTCGCTTTCGTCAAAGCGAATCGCCTTGCCAGAACTTGCAACCATGACGACTTTCTCCCCCGGTTTAACGCGCCTCACCGCTATCAGCGCATCGCCCTCGCGCAGCTTAATGGCTATCAGTCCGCTCGACCGGGAGTTCTTATACGCGCTCATGGCGGTCTTTTTTACCATGCCCTCCTGCGTGGCAAAAAGCAGGTATTCATCATCGGGAAACTCCTTGGTCGCGATGACGGCGGCGATTTTTTCATCCCCTTCAAAAGGCAGCAGGTTCACAATGGCCGTGCCGCGTGCGTGCCGCGAACCAACGGGGAGTTCGTGCACTTTGAGCCGATACACCTTGCCGTGCGTGGAGAAAAACAGCATGTAGTTGTGCGTGGACGCCACAAAAAGATGCTCCACAAAGTCATCGTCTTTGAGGTTTACTCCCTGCAATCCCTTACCGCCGCGCTTTTGCTGCCGATAGGTCGCAACGGGCAGGCGCTTCACGTAGCCGGTACGCGTGATGGTAACGACCATGTCCTCCTCAGCGATAAGGTCTTCGACTTCTAAGTCTCTCGCGTCGTTGGCTAGTTCGGTGCGTCGCTTGGTAGCAAAGCGATTTTTGACTTCCGTGAGCTCCTCTTTGATAATTTGGCGCACGAGCGTGTTGCTGGCGAGTACCTTGCGGTAATAAGCTATGCGTTCGAGAAGCTCGTCGAGTTCATCCTCGATTTTCTCACGCTCAAGTCCGGTGAGACGGCGCAGGCGCATCTCGAGAATGGCGTCGGTTTGCGCCTGGGTGAGACCAAAACGCTCCATGAGCGCAACTTTTGCCTCATCGTCGGCACGGGAAGCGCGGATGATGGCGATGACCTCATCTATGTTGTCGAGCGCGATGATTAAACCTTCGAGAATATGGGCGCGTTCTTCCGCTTTTCTGAGGTCAAAGGTTGTCCTGCGAACAACAACTTCCTCCTGGTGCTCGATGTAATAATGCAGCGTCTCTTTGATGTTGAGCGTGCGCGGCACACCGTCTACCAGCGAAAGCATGATGGTTCCAAAGGTCGTCTGCGCCTGAGTGTGTTTGTATATCTGATTGAGAACAACCTGCGGTATGGCACCATGTTTGAGTTCGACCATCAGGCGCATACCCTTACGGTCGCTTTCATCGCGCACGAGTGAGACATCGGGGAGTTTTTTATCGCGGCGCAATTCCTCGAGTTTTGCTTCGAGTTTTGCCTTGTTCACCATGTAAGGTATCTCGTAGAAGATAATGCGGTCCCTGCCGGTGGAGGTTTTTTCCAGGCGCGCCTTGGCACGCAGCGTCAGCGAGCCACGTCCTGTGGTGTACGCGTCATAGATGCCCTGCTTGCCCATAATCATGGCCCCGGTTGGAAAATCCGGCCCCGGCAGCACCTCCATGAGCTCTTCGATGCTTACCTCGTCGTTGTCGAGGTAAAGACAGGTTGCGTCAATGACTTCGCCAAGGTTGTGCGGTGGAATGTTTGTCGCCATGCCAACGGCAATACCCTGTGAACCGTTAACGAGCAGGTTGGGAAAACGCGACGGCAAAACGGAGGGCTCCTGGAGTGATTCGTCGTAATTTGGCTGAAAATCGACGGTTTCCTTGTCGAGGTCGCGTAAAAGCTCCATGGCCGCACGTTGCAGACGAGACTCGGTGTAGCGCATGGCGGCAGGCGGGTCACCGTCGACCGAGCCGAAGTTGCCGTGACCATCAACAAGCGGAACGCGCATGGAGAAATCCTGCGCAAGACGCACCATGGTATCGTAGACCGCAACATCGCCGTGGGGATGATATTTACCAATAACTTCACCAACGGTCCATGCGGATTTTTTATGAGGACGATTCGGCGTGATGCCGCTTTCGTTCATCGCGTAAAGGATACGACGGTGCACCGGTTTGAGCCCGTCGCGTACATCGGGAAGCGCGCGCGCAACGATAACGCTCATCGAGTACGCGAGAAAACTCTCCCGCATTTCGTGCGCTATCTCGGCAGGCTCTATGGTGCTTCCGCTGAGGTCAAGTTCCTGTGTTTTGTTTCCCGCCACAAATACTCCTTACCTTAGGCTTTTTCGTTTTCGCGGCCATTGCTACTGGTGCCGCCATCAACAATTGTTGTCAACAATTTTCATCAACATGAATCCGCACTCAGACATGAATCCGCACTCAGATGTCCAAAAAGCGTACGTCTTTGGCATGTTTTTGGATAAATAACTTACGCGGCTCCACCTGGTCTCCCATAAGGTCACTCACAACGCGGTCGGCAAGCAGCGCGTCATCCATCGTCACCTGTAATAAGGTGCGGTTCGCGGGTTCCATCGTCGTCTCCCAAAGTTGCTCGGGGTCCATCTCACCAAGGCCCTTATAGCGCTGGACGGAGTATTTTGTCCCATCGGGAAGGGCGGCGACATCGCGTTTGAGATATTCATCTTTGTAAATATAGTTGTGCTTTCTTCCAACCGACAGGCGATACAGCGGTGGCTGCGCGATATAAATGTAGCCGTTTTCTATCATCTCTGGCATAAACCGGAAGAAAAACGTGAGAAGCAGCGTGCGGATATGAGCGCCGTCCACATCGGCATCGGTCATGATGATAGCCTTGTGATACCGCGCCTTCTCCACATTAAAATCATCCCCAATTCCTGTGCCGAGCGCGGTGATGAGCGTGTTGATGGTCTCAGAAGAAAGCGACCGATGAAGATTTGCCCGCTCTATATTGAGTATCTTTCCGCGCAGGGGCAGTATCGCCTGAAACGAGCGTTCGCGCGCTTGTTTGGCGGAGCCGCCCGCGCTGTCGCCCTCAACGATGTAAAGCTCGGTGAGTTCGGGGTCTCTGAGGGAGCAATCCGCGAGTTTACCGGGAAGCGAGGTCTCTTTTTGCTTGCGCGCGGACTGCTTATACTTGTTGACCGCCTCACGCACACGCTTTTCCTCGAGCGCCTTGTTTACGATGGCGCGCGCGGGATTGGGATGCTCCTCAAGGTACTCCGCGACCCCTTGCATGAGAGCGGATTGAGCCAACGAGCGAATTTCTGTGTTGCCGAGTTTTGTCTTGGTCTGCCCTTCAAACTGAGGCGAGCGCAGCTTTACGGAGATGATGCAGGCCAGGCCGCTGCGAACGTCCTCGCCGGCCATGTTGTCCTCTTTTTCTTTGAGCATATTGTGGTTGCGCGCGTAGTCGTTAACCACACGGGTGATGCCGTTTTTGAACCCCTCCATATGGGTTCCGCCCTCGGTGGTGTGGATGTTGTTCGCAAACGCAAGCGTCGTCTCATAATGGGTGGTGTTCCATTGGAGCGCAAATTCTATTTCGCCCGCATCCTCTTGATTCGCCGAGAAATAGATGGGTTTTGAAAGGCCCGGCAACACGTCCTTGCCTTCATTAACATATTTCACAAAATCGACGATGCCCCCCGCATACTGGAATACCTCGATGAGTGGGCCGGTGCCGTCCTCGCTTTTCTCGCGTTTATCGGTAAAGATGATTTTGATGTTTTTGTTGAGAAAGGCCATTTCGCGGAGTCGCGACGAGATGGTATCGTGGTCATAAACCGTCGTCTCAAATATCTCAGGGTCGGCCCAAAAGGTCGTTGTGGTTCCACTTTTTTTGGTTTTCCCGGTCTGGGATATTTTTTTGCTCACCTTTCCGCGAATAAACTCCATCTCATAGATGCCGCCGTCTCGCGCAACCTCAACGGCAAGCCGCGAAGAAAGCGCGTTTACCACGCTCACACCAACGCCGTGTAGGCCTCCGGACACCTTATAGCCTTCGCCGCCGAATTTACCGCCGGCGTGAAGTATCGTGAGTACAACCTCAAGCGTGGGTATCTTCATCTTTGGGTGCTTGCCCACCGGAA
>JAISFJ010000134.1 GCA_031263665.1 Coriobacteriales bacterium | reverse complement strand
AATGCGCGATGCTCATCATCATCCGCTTCTACATTCTTACCGTTCAGGCGATTGGCCCGCGGTTTCCCCAAACCATCATGCTCATCGTTGGTCTGCTTTCCGTCGTGGTCGCTGCCTTTGCCGTGTTCTCGCAGGATGACCTGAAGCGCAAGCTGGCCTATCATTCGTGCGAAAACATAGGTCTCGTCGCGCTCTGCCTCGGCTTCGGCGGGCCCTTGGGTATCGCGGCGGCCTTGCTTCACTGCATCACTCACGGCGTTACCAAGGCGCTTTTGTTCAGCATCTCCGGCAACGTCCTTATCAAATATGGAACCCGCGACCTGAAGAAAATCAAGGGAATACTCCAGGTCGCCCCCGTCACGGCGGTACTCATGGCAATCGGCTTTTTCGCGCTTGCCGGCTTTCCGCCCTTTGCCATGTTTCTTTCCGAGGTTTTAGGCTTCATCAGCGGTATCCAGGCAGGGCATCTTGTTATCATCGTCATCTTTGGTATCGCGCTGACCGTTGTCATTGCCGCCTGCGTGCACGTGGTGACGGGTTCGGTTTTGGGTAAGGCGCCCGAGAACGTCCCGAAGGGCGATGTGGGAGTGATGGCCCTGCTCCCGCAGTTTGCTTTGACGCTTGCCATACTTTGGTTTGGTGTCGCGATGCCGCAACCGATTTTGTATGGGCTGGAATCCGCGACCCAGGTTGTTTTGCAACAGGATACCGACGTGTTGCATGAGGCTCCCCTGTTCAAAGACATTTTCGCCGCCATCGAATAAAGGAGAAGTGCTGTGAGTATAAACAAGAGCGATGGATTGCGCATTGGTGAATCGCATGTGCGGGAAGCCGAAAGTCGCTTCCCGGGCGTAATCCGTGAAGTCAGATGGATTTGCGATGACCAGATTGTACTCGATGTCGTGCCCGAAAAGGCCCCCGATGTCATCGAATATCTCTATTACGACCGGGGTGGCTGGCTGTCGGTTGTTGTTGGCAACGACGAGCGCCCCATCAATGACGCGTACGCGGTTTACTACGTGCTTTCCATGGAGGAAGCCGACCCCTGCTATTGCATAGTTCGCGTAGAGGTTCCCAAAGACCCCGGTGAGTTCTACTCGGTGTCGCCTAAGGTTCCCGCGGTTGTCTGGGGCGAGCGTGAGGTCCAGGACCTGTTTGGCTTGCGCGCCCTCGGTATCATCGACAACCGCAATCTGGTTTTGCCCGATGACTGGCCACAGGGCCTGTATCCGTTGCGCAAGGACACCATGGACTACCGGTATCGGCCCGAACCGACGACCGATGTTGAAAACTACGAGTTTCTTAAAGACACAGGCGACAGGGAAACCACCGTCATCCCCATGGGCCCCTTGCACATTACCTCCGACGAACCGGGGCATTTTCGCCTCTTTGTCGAGGGCGAGCAGATTATAGATGCTGATTACCGCATGTTCTACGTGCATCGCGGTATGGAGAAGTGCGCCGAGTCACGCATGAATTACGATACGGTGCCCTTTTTAGCCGAGCGCATCTGCGGCATCTGCGGCTTTGCGCACTCGGTGGCCTATGCCGAGTCCGTCGAGCACGCCCAGGGCATCGAGATTCCGCTACGCGCGCAGTTTATCCGCAGCATCATACTCGAGACCGAGCGGCTGCATTCGCATCTGCTTAACTTGGGCCTCGTGTGTCACTTCACGGGCTTTGACACGGGCTTTCATCATATGTTCCGCGTGCGTGAGCAATCGATGGACTTAGCCGAGATGCTCACCGGAGCCCGCAAGACCTACGGCCTAAACCTCATCGGTGGTGTTCGGCGCGACATCTTAGCCGAGCAGAAAGTCTCAACGCTCAAGTATCTGGATAGGATGCGCTCTGAGGTAGCAAATTTGGTGGATGAACTGCTTTCGACGCCCAACTTTATTGACCGTACCGAGGGCGTTGGTATTCTCGACAGGAAGGTCGCCCGTGATTACAGCCCCGTGGGCCCCACGGTTCGCGGGAGCGGCTTTGAGCGTGACGCCCGGTGGTGTCATCCCTTCGACGGGTATAAGAGCCTCGACCGAAAGGCCATTACCGCAGGTAGCTGTGACGTTAAGGGCAGGACTCTCGTTCGCATCGGGGAGTTCATGGATAGCCTCGACATCATATCCGAGCTTTTGGAAAACGCCCCCTCAGGGCCGGTGCTCAACGAAAATTGGACCTATGAGCCCCATCGTTTTGCCGTTGGTTGGACCGAGGCCCCTCGTGGAGAAGACGTGCATTGGAGCATGATTGGCAACAACCAGAAATGTTATCGCTGGCGGGCCAAGGCTTCTACCTACAGCAACTGGCCAGTGCTTCGGTATATGTTTAGAGGCAACACGATTTCTGACGCCGCGATGATAGTCGGAAGCCTCGACCCCTGTTATTCGTGTACGGAGCGCGTGACCATTGTCGATGTGAAAAAACGGAAGCAGCAGATTTTGACGAAGCAGCAGTTGGAAAACTACTGCGTGGACCGTCGGCATACACCGCTGGAATATTAGTAAAACGAGCGCTAAGGGAGGCCTCGATATGCTCAAAACACTGAAGGAGATAATTCGGACAGGCGACGCGACGGTTAAGTACCCGTTTGCGCCCATCGAGCGTCCCAAGGATGCCCGAGGCAAGCCGGAACACGACCTCGCCAACTGCATGGCCTGTGGCGCCTGCGCCGTTGCCTGCCCGCCCAACGCCATTCAGATGGTGATTGACTCCCGGGCTCAGAGTACTTCATGGTCGATAAACTATGGGCGTTGTGTGTATTGCGGGCGCTGTGAGGAAGTTTGTCCGACCAAGGCGATACGGCTTTCGACGGAGTTTGAACTTGCTGTGATGGACAAAAACGACTTAGAAGAGATATGCATGTATTCGCTTCAGTCCTGCACTGAATGCGGCAGCCCCTTTGCTCCGGCAAAAGAGGTCGACTACGCGTATCGAATACTCACGCAGTTTGTTGATGACCCGGACGCTCGCCAGGCTGCCGAGCTCGTGAAGGTCTGTCCGCGCTGCAAGCAGAAAAGAGATTCGCAGAGGGCGAAACAAAACTTTGAATCCCTAGGTGGTGTGTCATGATACTTGAACACGAGGTTCCGTTAAATCTACAGTTCCAACCCGAAAAAAAGGTTTTGGATGAAGGCATTGCCAAGGCGAAAGCCACCCTGCTCAATGACATCAAGCGTTCGATTTATCTCTATCGCGTTGACTGCGGTGGGTGCAACGGATGCGAAATCGAGATTTTTTCGTCGATAACCCCCGTGTTTGATGTTGAGCGCTTTGGCATCAAGAACACGCCGAGCCCTCGCCATGCCGACATCTTAGTTTACACGGGCGCCATGACCCGCTCCATGCGTATGCCGGCTATCAGGGCTTATCAGGGCGCGCCTGACCCCAAGCTCGTGGTCTCCTATGGGGCCTGCGGTTGCACGGGAGGGATATTCCACGATAACTACTGTGTCTGGGGCGGCACCGACAAGCTGTTCCCGGTCGACGTCTACATCCCCGGATGCCCCCCGTCGCCACCGCAGACCATCTACGGCTTTGCCATAGCCTTAGGGTTGTTGGGACAAAAGCTCCATCACAGTGAGCTGGTAGAAGGCGCTGATGAGCACGTGACATTCAGGTATGAGGATATTCCCTACAAGATGAGGGTCGCCTTTGAACGCAAGGCGCGCCTGTATGCGGGCTATCGCACGGGGCTTGAGCTTGCGGAAGAGTTCATGGAGGTCCTGCGGGTAGAGGGCTCAGGTTCTTTGAAAGAGGTGGATGCCCTTATCGCGCGTCAGGCCGACCCTCGTCGGGCGGAAGTCCTCACGCAGCTCAAAACCGAGCTGAACATGCTGCTCAACGGTCTGGACGAGACTCCGCGCCCCCTCCTTGAGCAGGCCTCATCTTTTGGCGTATAGCCAAACCGCCTTGAACAGAAAGGACAGGAATGTCTCATGTCTCGGGTTGTCTTTTATCGGTTGTGCGCGAAATTTGTTGATAATGAGCGGTCGGTGCCTAAGGAGACCAGCGATGTCTTATATTACACGCTTGCCGTTGGCCACCATACCGGCATTATCGACTGCTTCAGCGAGTCCTTCAGCTGCTCTCAGGACGTTTATGAGAGGATTATCGGTCTGTTTCCGCCCGAAAGCGATGCCCATTACAAGCTGGACGGCATCAGGCGTAAGGGTGAGATTCAGATAGACAAAAGCCACCTTGATGTCTTTGATACCAGCGTCAACGATGCCCGTGCGTCTTTGGATGCTTTGGACGTTTTAGATGTCGGTGACGAGGCGTATACGGCGATGCGAGACTGGCTTGACGGGTTTTCCCTGTCATTGGATGACATGAAGTGCCATCCAGAGGTCTATCTCATGGGAAGGACGCGGGAGGCATGAGCGGTAGAGTTGTTTTTACGGTTGGCAGCGTGCTTCGCGGCGATGACGCGGCAGGCCCCCTGCTTGCCAAGATGCTTGAGAACAATCCCGCTGAAGGTTGGACGGTTATAGACGGCGGCCAGACGCCCGAGGACGAATTGGCGGTTGTTCGTCGGATGCAGCCGGATTTTTTGCTGTTGGTCGATGCCGCAGATATGGGAGAAGCGGTGGGCACGGTCTGTGCGCTTGATGAGGACGATGTGATGACCGACTTTTTGATGACCACCCATTCACTGCCCATGACCTTCCTGCTTGGCAATCTGAGAGAAAGCTGCAGGGAGTTGCTCTTTTTAGGCATCCAGCCGGGTGACACGTCGTTTTTCGCCCCTTTGACGCCTCCCGTGCGTCAGGCAGTCGAATCACTCTATGCTTGGTTGCGGGAAGGTGGGGATGTACGTGAGTTTCAACGAACAGGGGGAGGTGTGGACAAGGTATCACGCGGGGTTGCATACGAACAATGATGAGCGATAATTTTAAGACTATGTGTTTTGAAAGGATTTGATATGAGTATGGATGAAAAGACGGTGGCGACCATTAAGCCGGATGTGTTGACACCTGCGGAAACTGAGCAGAAGCTCGAGACCATTGGCGTCACCAAGGCTAATATGCCGATGATACGGGCCATTCCTTTGGGTATTCTCGCGGGAATATTCATCGGTATGGGCGGGATGATGCTGGGCTTGGTTTTGGGGGATTCAGCTAACATACCCTTTATCGCCCAGCGTCTGTTAGGCGGTTTTGGGTTTTGTATCGGCCTCATTTTGGTGTTGCTGGCCGGCGCTGAGCTGTTTACGGGCAATAACCTCATCATCGCCGCGGTTTTAAGCGGCAAGGTCTCATGGGGTGCCTACATCAAGAATCTGATAATCATCTGGGTCACCAATCTCATTGGTTCACTCATCGCGGTCGCGGTCGTGTTTTTAGCGAATACCGGCGCCATGGGCGCCACGCCTGGAGCGGTGGGTGACGCTTTTATAAACCTGGCGGCGATGAAGGCGACGATTCCGCCGGTTACCCTGTTTTTCAAGGCGATTTTATGTAATTTCCTCGTTTGCCTCGCCGTGTGGATGTCTTTTGCGGGTCGCACGTTCGTGGATAAGTTTTTTGCGATTCTGTTTCCGATTACCGCTTTTGTGGCGGCGGGAGCGGAGCATAGCGTGGCCAATATGTTCTTTTTGCCGATGGGCTATGTGCTCAAACTCACGGGCAGCGCGGTTGGCGAAAAAGCCCTGGAATCCGCCGGCAACCTTGACATCGGCGGTATAGCCTACAACCTTGGCATGGTAACTCTCGGCAATATAATCGGTGGTGCCCTCCTCGTTGGCGTCATGTATTGGATTGCCTTCCACAAGAAAAAGGAAGCATAAGGAAGCATAAGCACCGTTTGGGGAAACGAAAGATTTTAACACGCGAAACCCTGCACTCGTGTGCAGGGTTTCGCGTGGTGCGCTATCATGTATAGGATACTTTTCGAGGTATTCATGGAAGGGTGACTTTGCGACGGGCAAAGTAACACGAAGGCGTTTCTGAGGCGAGGTAGGAGTAGGCTACGTGTATCTGATTTACCGGTGGGTAATCCGCGTGATATACGCTCTTCTGCGATTTCTGCCCACCAAAAACCGGGTTGCCTTTCTTTCGCGCCAAAGCAATCGGCCCTCGCTCGATTTTGAGTTGCTTGAGTCGGCGCTACGCGACCAGCTTGTTGGCTGGGAGTTTAAGGCCGAGTGTTATCGCGACACCAACAGCCAGCTCATACGCGTCGCCGGCACGCTCAGACAACTCATACTCGTCGCCACCTCAAAATTGTGTGTTGTTGACGGCTATACGCCTGCCGTCTCGGTTCCCAATCTCGATTCCTCAACGGTTGTTGTTCAACTCTGGCACGCGCTCGGCGCGCTCAAACGCTTTGGTTGGCAGGCGGTGGGTAGTGCCGACGGCAGGACAGAAAAACAGGCGGCACGCCTCTGTATGCACCGTAACTACTCAGCAATTATCGCAGGTGGAGAAGGCGCGCGTGATGCCTACGCCCAGGCCTTTGGCTACCCACCCGAAAAGATAATCCCTCTCGGAATGCCCCGCGCCGATTACCTGATGGAGTGTGACAAAGGGGACGAGGCAAGCGAGCGTAAGCATGCGAGCGCGGCGATAGTGAAGCGGTATCCTCAGGTGGCAGGGGAGCGCGTCAATGTTCTTTTTGTCCCGACTTTTCGGCGGGAGATAGGCAGTGCGAATGTGGAGCGATACGCGCAGGACTTGGCAGCCCACCTCCCGGCAAAGACGAGCAATCTCATCGTCGCCTTCCATCCATTCAGCGAGCACAACGGAGAAGCTGCCGCGAAAGCGGATTCAGAGACGCGCGCTCCCATCATTCACATCCCTCATACCAAAGGGATAGACCTGTTAGGGATTGCCGATTACGTGATAACCGACTACTCCGCTATCGCCTTTGAAGCGGCGCTGCTCCGTCGTAAGGTCCTGTTTTTTGTGCCAGACATCGAGGATTATCGAGTTTCGCCCGGTCTGAATGTCGATCCGGAGCAACAGTTTCCCGCGATTAGCTTCAAAGACGCTGCGGCTCTCACGCGCTATATGCACGACGATAGGCAAGAGGGCCAATACGCGGCCAGCGGATTTTGGCAGTATTGCGACTCCTATCTCACCCAGCCCACGCTCGGCGCCACTCAGCGTATCGCCGCTTACCTGGCGGAGTTGGTCGCCTGATGTTCAAAATTTTGAGGATGATTGTCGTTGAGAACTTTCAATGGCGGAGTCAAACGGCGCGCTTGGCGATTTTTGAGTTGCAAAAAACCGTTCGAGGCGCTGTCCTCGGTTGGTTTTGGTTGTTTGTCAAGCCGCTTATATACATCGGGACCTTCTGGTTTGTGTTGGAGCTTGGCTTGCGCGCGGACCGTTTTGTCAGCGATAATGTCCCTTTTCTTCTTTGGCTTGCCTGCGGTCTCATTCCCTGGTTCTATATGTCGAGCATGCTCGGCGGGGGCTCCGATGTTTATCGGCGTTATGCCTATCTCATCAATCGCGTAAATTTCCCTTCGTCGGTCATCCCCAGTTTCTTCAGTCTTTCGCACTTTATCGTCTTTGCCATCACTTTGGTTGCTATGATTGTCGTCATGCTCATGTGCGGTTTCCCTCTGACTATCTATGCTTTGCAATTGCCCTTTATCGCCGTGGCCATGTTTGTTTTCTTCATCTTCTTCTCGCTTATGACTTCGCCACTTTCGGCAATC
>JAISFJ010000111.1 GCA_031263665.1 Coriobacteriales bacterium | reverse complement strand
TCACCCACATTGGAGCCAAGCGCAACAAGCGCACGCCGAGCAGACCGCGAATTCAAACTTACAACCTCAAGGGTTTTGAGTGCTTGGGTGGTGGGGGCGACGTCGTGTACTCTGAGTATGCGCGCGCCGTGGGCAGCGGCATAGAGTGCAACGGTGACGGAGCCGGCAACGCGTTTGGCCGCCGCCTCAACACCGGTGAGTGCGCCGACAAAACCTTTGCGCGAATACGCTGCCATGAGCGGATAGCCCAGCAAAGCGAGTGTGGCCGTTTGACGCAGGAGCGCCAAATTGTGCTCAAAGGTCTTGCCAAAACCAGGCCCGGGGTCGACGCAGATACGCTCGTGAGCAACGCCTGCCCTCTCAAGCATACGCGCCTGCCCACAAAGATAGTCGCACACCTCTTTAACAACATCCTGGTAATACGGGTCCGTCTGCATGGTTTTAGGTTCGCCGAGCATATGCATGACAACGAGCCCCGCGTCACAGCTTGCCGCGACCTCGACCATCGTCTGGTCACGAAAACCCGAAATATCGTTGATGATAACAGCGCCCGCCAAAACGCAGGCTTGGGCGACTGCCGCATGGCGGGTGTCAATCGAAACGATGAGGCCCTCGGCGACAAGCCGAGTGACCACAGGCAACACGCGTGCGAGTTCTTCTTCGATTGACACCTCATCGGAGCCGGGGCGGGTCGACTCCCCACCCACATCGATGATGGTCGCTCCCTGCTCGACCATACGTTGAGCATGGACACAGGCCGCCTCAAACCCATCGTAGCGGCCTCCGTCAGAAAACGAGTCCGGCGTAACGTTGAGGATACCCATGACCAGGGGGGTGCTGGTATCAAGTGCATGGTTCGCGCATTGCCAAACAGACATCTGCTTTCCTTTCGGCAGGTTGAGCGAGTGGGACAGTGGGGGACGGGGGCAAGTGTCCCACTGTCCCACTTTGTTAGCTTCCGAAGATGAGGGAGAGTGCTTCTTCGCGTGTTTTTTGGGAGTCTTTGAATGCGCCGCGGACGGCAGAGGTGGTGGTCTTGGAGCCTGGCTTTTTGACGCCGCGCATGGACATACAGAGATGCTCGGCTTCGATGACGACAACCACACCCTGGGGTTCAAGATGCTCTACCAGCGTATCGGCTATCTGTGACGTGAGGCGTTCTTGCACCTGGGGGCGGTGAGCAAACAAATCGAGCAGTCGCGCGAGTTTGGAAAGCCCGCAGATACGACCCTCCTTGCCTGGAATATAGCCGATGTGCCCCATGCCGAAAAAAGGAACGAGATGGTGTTCGCAGATGGACTAAAACGGGATGTCCTTTACCAATACCATCTCGGTATGATTTTCGCCAAAGCTCTTTTCAAAGAGTCCGACGGGCTCCTTGTCAAGCCCTGAGAAAACTTCCTCATACAGCCGGGCAACACGTCGTGGCGTGTCGAGAAGGCCCTCCCTTTTGGGATTTTCTCCCACACCCTCTAAAATCAGGCGGACCCCCTGCTCTATCTTTTCTAAATCCATGGCGGCTGTCAGTCTTTCTTCTTTGTCTTTGGGTCGGCGTCGGGTGCCGGTGATTTCTCGGGCGAGGGCTCGGGTGACTCCGGTGAGGACGGCTCGGGCGAGGGTGGAGGCAGTTCCTCAAGCGCCGGTGATTTTTCGGGTGGCGTTGCGGGTGTCCCAACGAACGGCGCGGCAGGCGGCTCAACAGGGGCTCCCCCCTGCCCGGACTGCCCGGACTGCTCACCTTTCTCTCCGCCCTTTTCCCCGCCAAGCCCAAGGCGCTTTTGCACGAGTTCTTCCAGGTCAACCTTACCGCTGAATATATCCTCAAGCGTTGGCTCTCGATCCGAAGTCAAGGCGCCTTGTGCGCCCGGTTGGGGCAGACCCTGAGCGGCCGCGGCCTGTTTTTCGCGTTCGCGTTCCTCGGCGGCGTGACGCTCATCTTCTTCTATCTGCTTGCGCTCTTCTTCGGCCTTCGCGCTCAGATATTCGTCCTCATGCTCAAGATAATCATCCCAGGTATTGGCAAGAAGGGCCTCGAGCGCCTTGCCCTCAACGGTCTCCCTGTCCATCAGCACGCTCACCATGAGCTCGATTTGGTCTTTGCGCTCAATGAGCGTCTGGCGGGCAACATCGTGCGCCTTGGCCATGATACGGGCGACCTCTTCGTCGATACGCTCGGCGGTCGCCTCGCTGTAGTCGGGGGTCGCCGAATAGTCGCGGCCCAAAAACACCTCGTGGTTCGCCTCGCCGTAGACCTGCGAGCCGAGCGCCGTGGTCATGCCGTAACGGGTGACCATCTGTCGGGCCATCTTTGTCGCCCGCTCGAGGTCGTTGGAGGCTCCGGTGGTGATGTCATCGCAGAATATTTCCTCGGCAACACGTCCGCCCATAAAGACGGCGAGGTCGTCATACATCTCATCGCGCGACGAGAGGAAGCGGTCCTCTGAGGGCAACGAAAGCGTATAGCCAAGCGCCTGACCTCGGCTTATGATGGATATTTTGTGCACGGGGTCGGAGTTTTCGAGAATGTGCCCCACGAGCGCGTGCCCCGACTCATGATAGGCGATGGTGCGTTTTTCCTTCTCCGTCATGATACGACTCTTGCGCTCAGGGCCGGCGATTTCGCGCTCCATGGCTTCTTCGAGCTCGTTCATGGTGATAAGCTTTTTGTCTTTGCGAGCGGTGAGCAAGGCCGCCTCATTCATGAGGTTGGCAAGGTCGGCGCCCGTAAAGCCGGGTGTCATACGCGCCAAATCCTCAAGGTCGACGCTGTGCGCGAGCGGCTTGCCCTCGGAGTGAACCTTCAGTATCTGCTCGCGCCCTTTGAGGTCGGGGCGCATGACCACAATCTGTCGGTCAAACCGGCCCGGACGCAACAGCGCGGGGTCGAGGATGTCCACGCGGTTGGTAGCCGCTATGAGGATGACGCTTTGATGGTCGTCAAAGCCGTCCATCTCAACAAGCAACTGATTGAGCGTCTGCTCGCGCTCATCGTGACCGCCGCCGAGGCCTGCGCCTCTTTGGCGCCCAACGGCGTCTATCTCGTCGATGAAGATGATGGCAGGAGCAGCTTGTTTTGCCTGCTCAAACAGGTCGCGCACGCGCGAGGCGCCCACGCCGACGAACATCTCCACAAAATCCGAGCCGGATATGGAGAAAAACGGCACGCCTGCCTCACCGGCCACCGCGCGGGCAAGCAAGGTCTTACCGGTCCCCGGAGGGCCCACGAGCAGCACGCCGCGGGGAATCTTTGCGCCCAAATCGATAAACCGTTGAGGGTTGGTGAGAAACTCCTTTATCTCCTGCAGTTCCTCAACCGCCTCATCGATACCAGCGACATCGGTGAACTTGGTGGTGGGACGTTCCTCGTGCGCTTTTTTCGCCTTGGTCTTGCCGAACTGCATCTGTTTGTTGTTCGCGTTGTTAAACTGCGAGAACATAAACCAGACCAAACCGCCAATCAAAAGGAGCGGCAGCACGGTAGCGAGTATGGAGACCCAGGCCCCGGAGCTTTCCACCTCCTGAGTATATTTTGTGTCAGGGTAGCGCGCCATCATTTCGTTGAGAGAGTCATCGCCCACATACGTTGAGGTAAAGGCGACGGCGCTATCCTCAGCGGCGTCCTTCTCCGGCAGGTATTCGCCTGTCAGCATGGCGTTTGAGGCGTTATAGGTGACGTTGAGCACCTGCTCGTTTTTGAGAAGGCTGATAAACTGGTCGGTGCTCAGTTCCTCTTTTTCCTCTCGGTTGAGAAAGCCGCCAAAAAGCTGCGAAGATAGTAGGCCAACCAAGACAACCAACAGTACGCCGTAGATTATCCAGGTTCTCGTATTCCGTTTCTTATTCACTGATTACTCTCTTCCTGTCGCCCCTGAGATTGCTGCCCATATTGCCTGTAGTGCTCGTAGTGCCTGTAGTGCCCATAGTGCTTTCATAAGAAAGTGCTGATTAAATGCTGCCCAGCTAGATGGCGAGTCATTTTCGCATCTGGCAAGGCGAGCGACATTAGGACTAGCAGCGCTAATGCTAATGTTGCGGGGCGCGGCCAGAGGCGAAAATGGCCGCCAGATGGCGTGACATGATTTAATCAGTACTTTCATAAGTATATCCTCGGATTGAGAACGCCGATATAAGGAAGATTACGGTATCTTTCCGCATAGTCAAGACCGTAACCAACAACAAATTCATCGGGACAGACAAAACCAACATACTTGCACGTGATATTGGCCTCCTGTTTGTCCTCCTTAAAAAGCAAAGTCGCCACCTCAACGGAAAGCGGGTGGCGCGATTTGAGGTTCTTTGAGAGGTATTTGAGCGTGAGCCCACTATCGAGAATGTCTTCCACGATGATGACGTGGCGGCCCTCAACACTGGCCTCAAGGTCTTTGATGATGCGCACGATGCCCGAGCTTTTGGCTTCGGCCCCGTAGCTCGATACCGCCATAAAATCGATTTCGACATCGCCTTTAACAGCGCGCGCGAGGTCGGCCATGAAAACAAACGCGCCTTTGAGCACCGTTACGAGCAACACCTTCTGCCCCGCGTAATCCTCACTTATCTGCGCGCCCACACGTTTGACACAGGCGGCTATCTCGTCCTCACTGAACAGAATCCGCGTAATATCCTCATGCATGGGCTACTCCCTCAGCATATTTCCACCAATTGAATCATCTTAAGACAGCACTACCCTTGTTGGCCGTCGGCATGTCGTGGGTCATGCCGGGGCTTCTCAGCGGCCGTCTTTTGACGAATGACCAGTGTACCGTAAACGTTCCGTACCGTCACATCGCCGGGGATATCCGTTGCAAAACCGATATGCCGCCCGTTTGCGGCGATGTTGTCGATATGGGCAAAGGTGAGCCGCGCGGTGGTGGGCATCACGCGCCTGCACGCCTCCCGGATGACCCGCCGAACGAGCACCGGGTCCGCGTTGAAGAGCTCCGCGCTGAGGCAAAGTTCATCATTTTCCTCCTTCGGAGGAGTGGCGTAAAGCGCCGGGGTGGTTAAAACGGACCGTTCTGTCGTACGCGAAGCAAGGTTCTGTTCAAGCAGTTCATCGGCGCGTTTTTGCAGGTAGGCATCCTCGCTGGCAAGCACATCGAGTGAGCGTGCCACCGTTGCAGGCATGTCGGAATTACGCGTTTTGAGCAACGGCATGACCTCGTGGCGCACAAAGGCACGAAACCGCCGCGTATCCTGATTCGAGGCGTCCTCGCGCCACAGAGCGGATTCTCGCGAGACCAAAGGGGATGGTTCATCTGTCTTGCCTGCTTCTCCGATGTCTTTGCGGTCAGAACAGTCAGGTAGCACAGATGAACCGTCCCCTTTGGTCTCGCGCACAGCACCTGCCCGCAACCACTCGCGCAATTCGGCACGCGTGCAATCGAGCAGCGGGCGAATACTGCGCTCGTTAACAAAGGGGATGGAAGAAAGTCCGCTGCCTCCGCCGCCAACAATCAGGCGCATAAACAAGGTCTCGACGCGGTCATCGCGCGTGTGCGCCGTGGCGATGCGGCCCTGTGCCGGGTCAAGCCCTGCCTGTTCGCAAAGCTCGTCGAGCACTCCGCCGGCCACCCGATAGCGTGCCTGGCGCCCCACATCCTCAATATTGCCGTTGGTCTGCGCCGCCGTAAGGGCGACAACGTCTATCCGTCGTACCTCACAGGCCAAGCCAAGTTCATGAGCGAGGTCGCGAACAAAACGCTCATCTCCGTCGGCATCGGTGCCGCGCAGCTGATGATTAACATGCAAAATGGTATAGAGATACGGGGGATACAACTGCGGGAGCAATCGCGCCAACGCCACAGAGTCCGACCCCCCACTCACCATAAGCACAACCGGCGCCCCCTCAGGCTCAGGCAACATCCGATGTGCCGTCACCGTGCAGCGAATACGTTCTATCAGAGACATTATGAGAATCTCGGGCTCATGTATGCAGCGATTTCATCACGCGCAAGGTCATATCGTTAAAGGTTACGACAATTCCCTCGTTATCTTCTGAATAGAAGTGCTTCATCGTCATCGCTGAACCTTTCAATACGTCCTCAGCATATGTTGAGTATAGCATAGTCAATAGTGCGTGCGACACACGACTGGCACGGGCGGATGCGACACACGAGAGTTTCGACCTGACTTTCTATGAGCCATCTCTTGTCAATTCCTACCGTGGAGTTTGACCGTGCCGATTAGGGACTGCTCAACAATAATCTTTACAAATCTTGCGGCCAGTTTGCTCAATCTCTGCGTTGGCGAAATGGGGCATTACCGCTAGTAGTACCCCATTTCGCCGCCTTGGCCTTGAGCAAACTGACTCACAATCTTTTGCAAAGATTATTATTTCACAGTCCCTTAGTGGGTGAGGACTTGGTGTTCTAATGTTGTGTTGTAGAGGTGAGCAATGTCTTTGAGGGAAACGGTAAGTTTATCTTCAATCTCAAGGAGCGCACCCCCTACCTCGCCTATGACGCTGTAGGGCACCTCCGCTTCGGCGAGAAGTGTGAGGAAGGCCGTGACATTGGCGTCGGTGACACTGACGAGAATGCGGCTTTGCGTCTCGGAGAAAAGCGAAGAGGCGCTCGGCAGGTTGTCATCTAAAGCGACCGTCGCACCGATGCCGCCAGCGATGCAGCTTTCCGCCAGCGCAACGGCGATGCCGCCCTCACTGCAATCGTGGGCGCTGGCGACCAAGCGCTGGCGCACCGCGGTACGCACGACGCGTTGTATGTCGCCTTCGAGTTCGAGGTCGAGCGCGGGAGGGCAACCGGCAACCAGGCCGTGTACCACTTTGAGATACTCGCTGCCTCCCAACTCATCGTCTGTCTCCCCCACTAAAATGATGGTGTCCCCCGCCTGTTTGAAGGCCGCCGTGGCAACGCAACTTATATCCTCAACCAAACCGACGATGCCTACAACGGGCGTAGGATAAATCGCGTGGCCAAAGCTCTCATTGTAAAAGCTCACGTTGCCGCTGATGACCGGGATGTCGTAAAACTTACAGGCGTCCGCCAGGCCGCGCACCGCCTCGGAGAAGGTCCAGAACACCTCAGGCTTCTCCGGATTTCCAAAGTTCAGGCAGTCCGTTATCGCCGCGGGTTCAGCGCCTGTGCAAGCGAGGTTGCGGGCGCTTTCCGCCAGCGCGATTTGCGCGCCCGTGTAGGGGTCGAGGTAGCAATAGCGCCCGTTACAGTCGGTCGAAGCCGCAATGCCGCGGGTGCTCATTTCGCCGCGCCCCGTATCACCGATGCGCAACACGGCCGCGTCTGAGCCGGGCAGCACCACCGTATTGTTCATGACCTGATGGTCGTATTGGCGCCATATCCAGGCCTTGGACGCTATGTTGGGGCTCGCGAGCACCGAAAGGAAGGCGGCGTTCAACTCCTCAACACCGTGGGGGTGTTTGAGTGTTGTAAGGTCGAAGCCCTGTGCCTCGTCGAGATAGGCGGGGCGCTTCATGAAAGGGTCATATTCGGGAGCGGATTCGGCGAGCATCTCAGCGGGCATGTCAGCGACGATGTCTGAGCCCGCGGGCAGCTCGGAATCGCGCACGACAAAACGTCCCGTATCGGTGATGGTGCCAATGGCCGCCCACGCGACGCCCCACCGCTCACAGGCCTCTTTGACCTCGGAAAGGTCATCGGGGCGCACCACGGCAAGCATACGCTCCTGTGATTCGCTCACCATAATCTCAAAGGCCTGCATCGCGTCCTCGCGCTGGGGCACCTTGCGGACGTCGATGTCGATACCCACGCCGCCACGGCTTGCCATCTCAGACGCCGAGCTGGTCAGACCTGCCGCGCCGAGGTCGCCCAACGCGACAAACAGGCCGCGCTTTAAGAGTTCAAGGCAGACCTCGATGAGAAGTTTTTCCTCAAAGGGGTCGCCCACCTGCACCGCGGGGCGCTTGTTTTCGGCGGCCTCGTCAAACTCCTGGCTCGCCAGCACGCTTGCGCCACCGATGCCATCGCGACCCGTTGATGAGCCGATGAGCACCACGAGGTTGCCGGGGCCCGAGCCGACGGCCCGTGTGAGATTTTCTTCACGCATGAGCCCTATCGCCATGGCGTTGATGAGGCAGTTGCCCTCATACGCTTCTTCAAAGTAGACCTCACCGCCGATGGTCGGCACGCCAAGACAGTTGCCGTAGGCGCCAATGCCCGCAACCGCGCCGTCAAAAAGATAGCGTTGCCGCGGCTTGTCGAGCGTACCAAAACGCAGCGAATCGAGGCTTGCAATGGGACGGGCTCCCATGGTGAAGATGTCGCGAATGATGCCGCCCACACCGGTTGCCGCTCCCTCAAAGGGCTCGATGGCGCTCGGATGGTTGTGCGACTCCATCTTAAAGGCGACCGCCCAGCCATCGCCGACGCTGATGACGCCCGCGTTTTCGCCGGGGCCCTGCAACACGTGTTCGCCTTCGCTCGAAAACCGGCGCAGTTGCTTTTTGGAATGCTTGTACGAACAGTGCTCGCTCCACATGAGCGAGTAGATATACAGCTCGGTGAGCGTGGGCACGCGTCCCTGGGTCGCCACCACGTTTTCGTATTCTTCGAGGTTAAGCCCCAGTTGCACCGCAATCTCAGGGGCGGCGGCGGCATCGAGTGTCTCGACCACATCGGCCACTGGAGCAGGGATGGCCGCGGAGTTGATGGATGGGGAGTTGCCGGCCGTGGAGTTGCTGGGTACGGGGTTGCTGGGTACGGGGCTGCTGGCCGCAGGGCTGCTGGAGGGGGAACCGTTAGGGGTGCTCTCGTTTGGATTGCTCACGCGCCACGCACCTCCTCCACATATGATGCGATGACCTTGAAGAAGGGCACGCCGTCGGTTGCGTGTGGGCCCGCCAGCCCGTCACAGACGCGCTCGGGGTGGGGCATGAGGCCGAAAACGTTGCCGCGCTCGTTGCAGATGCCGGCGATGTCATCAAACGCTCCGTTGGGAGCACTGCCGCCTGCGTCGCGAGTGCCGTCTGGATTGCAGTAACGCACGACGATTTGTCCGTTTTTTTCAAGCCGCTCGTGCGTCGCCTCATCGCAGAAATAATTGCCCTCATTGTGGTTGATGGGGACGCGCAGCACGGTTCCTTGTGCGAGGTCAAGCCATTTGCAAACGCTTTGTTCCACACGCAGCGGCACGCTTTCGCAAATGAACTTGAGCCCAAAATTACGCAGCAACGCCCCCGGGAGAAGGTGCGCCTCGGTGAGTATCTGAAAACCGTTGCAGATGCCAATAACCGGACGCCCCGCGTGAGCGTAGGCGGACACCGCATCCATCACCGGCGAGAAGCGGGCAACGGCGCCGCAGCGCAGATAATCGCCGTAAGAGAAGCCGCCGGGCAAAACCACGGCGTCATACGCTGCCAAATCGGTGTCCTGATGCCAGACGTAGCTCACCTCATGGCCGAGAAAGCGCAGGGCATAAACGACGTCCTGCTCGCAGTTGGAACCGGGAAACACCACCCCGCCAAAGTGCAGATTCGTTGCGTTTGTCGCATTCGTCGCGGCGGTTGCGGCCGCCGCGGCCGTTGCGGCCGTTGTAGTCGTCGTGCCCGCCGCAGTCGTTGCGGCGGTTGCGGCCGCTGTAGTCGTCGTGCCCGCCGCAGTCGTTGCGGCGGTTGCGGCCACTGCAACCGTCGCACCTGCCACGCCCGTCACGCCCCGACCTCCTCGATACGAAAGTCCTCGATAATAGGGTTGGCGAGCAGCTTTTCACACATCTCGGTTACCGCCTCAACGGATACGGCGTCATCGCAGTTCATCTGGATAAACTTGCCAATTTTGAGGTCTTTGATTCCCTCATAACCCAAGTTGTCCAACGCGTTTTGCGCCGTCTTGCCCGCTGGGTCAAAGATACCCTGCTTGCCGGTGACGAAGATTCGATACTTCTTCATGGCCCTCCCTCTATCCAAAGTTTCCAGCCAAAGCCTCTGCTCAAGACTTCTCTTCAAAATGCCAGCGGTCACTCATCTTTTGACGCGTCGGCCTCACGTGCTTCATCTGAGTTTGTCGCGTCGGTCTCGGCAGCTTCGTCTGAGCCCACCGCATCGGCCTCACGTGCCGTGTCTAAACTCGCCTCGTCGGCCTCATCGGTCTCGGCAGCTTCGGCGGTCTCATCGGTCTCGGCAGCTTCGGCGGCCTCGCTTGCCTCATCTAAGCCCGCAACATCCAAACGCGCTATGCCCGCCTCATTTGGCTTTCTGCGGCGCGCTGCTTTCTTGGCTTCCTTCGCCGCCTTGCGAGCAGCCTCAACAGCCTCGGCGCGCTCTTTTGCCTCCTGCTCATGCTTGAGTTGCTTGGGACTCTTATTGCCCGAACCACCTCTCTGGTGCTCCTTTACGAGCGGCCTCACCTTTCTAAAATCAATGATAAACGCGCCGATAATAAACGCGTAGGCGATACCGATGGTGACCATCCACAGGGTCTGATTCACGCTCAGATAGACCTGGAAGATGAACGAAAATGCCACAAAAACAATGCCGATGGCGATGGATATCCAGTACCGCTTGCGCCATTTACGGTATTCATCGCTTGAGGGCATGTTCGGAGCGGGAGCAAGAAACCGTTCCAGAAAGCCCTTTTTTTCCGGTGGCTTCTCTTCGGCCTTCGCCTTCACCTTTTCGCCCTTGCCCGCACCGCCAGAACCCCTGGTCGCAGCACCGGTGACTCTGACCCCACCCGCCTTGGCCCCCTTAGCCTTGGGGCTGGTCTCGTCGGTCTCGGCGTCGTCCTTGGCAGCGTCAGCCTCGGCTTTCTCGGCCTTCTTGCGGGCTCTCTCGGCGGCCTTGCGCTCGTCTTCTTTCGCACGCGCCTTACGCGCCGCACGCTTTTCAGCGTCGGTTTGCGGCTTTTTCTTGATATGGACAGACGAGGCAGCCTGAGATACCGGCTTCGCGCGGGCGGCCGACTTACGCGTCTGCCCCCCCGGACCATCGCCCTGATAACGGTCGTTCATTGGATTTCTCTGCGCCATGTAATAATTCTCCTTAGGGAAGCACCGATTGATTGATTGATTGCACCCGATGATTTCATACCTGTTCCACTATACCGGAACAACCCCCCAAAAAGCAGCCCATTTACCATTTTGCACACGCAATAGTTGTGACTTGTACCCTGACTTGTACCTGACTTGTAACTGTGACTCCAGTTCACAGGGTGTCACTTTGTTGGAATGAATTTTTGGCCGGTTAGTAGTTCGAAGGCTTGGAGGTATTTTGCGGAGCTTTCTTCGATTATTTCACGAGGGAGTTGGGGCGGGGTGCCTTTCATGTCCCAGTTCGCGGAAAGCCAGTCGCGCACAAACTGTTTATCAAAGCTCGGTTGGCTGTTGCCGGGCTGATAGGTGTCCAGGGGCCAAAACCGTGAGGAATCTGGCGTAAGCACCTCATCGGCGAGCACCACCTCGCCATCCACAAGGCCAAACTCAAACTTCGTGTCCGCGATGATGATGCCCTTTTGCGCCGCGAAATCACGCGCTTTCTCATAAACCGCAAGCGAGCGCTCACGCAGCAGGGCGGCATTGGCGGCGCCGAGCAGTTTTTCGGTAGAGGCAAAGTCCACGTTCTCATCGTGGTCGCCTATCGCCGCCTTGGTTGAGGGCGTGTAAAGCGCTGGGCTCAGGCGGCTTGAATTTATGAGACCCGCAGGCAAATCGATACCGCACAGCGCTCCCGTTTGCTCGTATTCCTTGAGGCCACTACCAGCAAGATAGCCGCGAACGATGCACTCAATCGGAAACATCCGCGCCTTTTTTACGAGCATAAAGCGCCCCGCTAGCTCTGAGGCAAAAGGCGCAAAACGTGCGGGGAGGTCGGCGGCATCGGCGCTTATCAGGTGGTTGGGTGTGACGTCCGCCAGCAGGTCAAACCAGAACAGCGACAGACGCGTGAGCACCTCTCCCTTAAAAGGGATGCTGTCTTTTAATACGTAATCAAACGCGGATATGCGGTCTGAGGCAACAAACAGGAGACTGTCGCCAAGGTCGTAGAGGTCGCGGACCTTTCCTCGCGCATCGGGCTCGATTTCTTGAAAATTAAGCGCTGCCATCTTCCGATTCCTTCCCTTGAGCACTTATCGCGGCTGCTTTTGCCGAGGCCGCTTTGTCCAGAGTCCCTCATCGGAATCCGAATCCAACTGCCCCAACAAGGGCAGACTCAGCGTGAACGTCGAGCCTCTGCCGAGTTCGCTTTCCACGCTGACGAGGCCGTGATGTCGCGTGGCGATTTCTTTGACCAACGCGAGACCGACCCCCAAACCGCCACTTTCGCGGTCTCGACTCGTCGCGGCGCGCCAAAAACGTGAAAACACGTGAGAAATATCTTCGGTCGCGATGCCAACGCCGGTGTCGCTCACAAAAACCTGAGCGAGGTTGCGCCGCGAGCAAACCCGTACCGTGATGCACCCATCCGCGGGGGTATAACGAGCCGCGTTGGAAAGCAGATTAGAAATCGCCTGACGCAGCAAATCGGCGTCGCCGCACACCATGATGCCCGGCTCTATCTCATCGACAAGAATGAGGCCGGCTTCCTCGATGAACATTTCGTGTGAGACAATCAGGTCTTTGACCAGCTGGCTTACATTGAGTTCATCGACCCGCAGAGCTGTCTTGGCGCTCTCAAGCCGCGCGAGTTCCAACTGCACATCGACGAGGCGACCGAGCCTCACAACCTCGGAATTGAGCGTGGCGAGCCGGGCGGCATCCATCGGAAGCACGCCGTCCATCATCGCCTCGATGGTCGCTCGCATGGCCATCAGCGGCGTGCGCAATTCATGGGCGACATCGGTGGTGAGCTGGTGTTCGAGGTTCTCGTTTTTCTCGATAGCGTCTATCATCTCGTCGAGTGCGCGCCCCAGGCGTGAAAACTCGTCGTGCCCCTCCATATTAGTACGCGCGGAAATATTGCCGGAACGCACCTCATTAGAAACAGCGGTGATGAGCGAGAGCGGCCGGGTAAAAACACGCGAGAAAAACACGCCAAAAAGCCCCGCAAGAGTTACCGCGATAAAGCCAGCTATGAGAATCGCCACGTAGACGTCAATGCGCAGGTCGCCTCCACTTTGCGAAATCGCCGCGTTGGAAAGAGGAAAGGTGGAAACCGTCCCCACCTGCACATCATCAACCATAATGGGGGCCGTCGACGTGCGCTCGGAGGCAAGGTCGAGGTTCTCTCGGTAGTTTGGGTCAAACGAGCGGTCGGAGTAAACGACGGTGCCATCCGCGGCCATGACCTCAATGCCCATGTCGTTGGCAAGCTCGCTTATGCTGGGCATCGCATCGATGGTGTCCGGGGTCCATTCGTCTTCCGCGTTGTAACGTTGCGCGAGTATCTCGGCAATCGCTTGAGCGACGGGGCCTTGTCGCCTGTCCATCTCTTCTCCAGAACGCTGCGCCCACGTAAAGGTAAGCAGAGCCAGCGCGATAAGGATGGTGGCAAGCGCAACGAGTACGAGTACGAGCGTCAGGCGCATTGCATAGGAGGATGCGCGGGTGCGTTTGGGCGCCTTGCGTGACTTTGCGGACTCATCTGCCACGGTGCGCGTTCATCTCCGCTCCGCCTGGTCGCCAAAACGATAGCCAACGCCGTGCACGGTAAAAAGCCAACGGGGATTGCGGGGGTCATCTCCCAATTTGGAGCGGAGATTCTTCACGTGGCTGTCGATGGTTCGCTCATAGCCCTCAAAATCATAGCCGAGCACCTTTTCCACCAACTCGCTGCGCGTGTAAACTTGTCCTGGATAGCGGCCCAGCGTAACGAGCAGCTTAAACTCACTCGTCGTAAGGTCGAGCAGTTGGCCCTTGGCCGCCACCTGACGCGACGGAATGTCGATAATCAAATCGTCAAACTCGATTCGCTCGCCATACAGTTTTTCCTCGGCACGAGCGCGACGCAGCAGCGCACGAACGCGAGCCACGAGTTCACGCGGCGAGAAGGGTTTGATGAGATAGTCATCCGCGCCGAGCTCCAACCCGACGATGCGGTCCTCTATCCCCCCTTTGGCCGTGAGCATGATGATGGGGATGTCTGAAACATCCCGGACGACCTGGCAGACTTTTTCTCCGGAGATTTTGGGGAGCATCAAGTCGAGCACGATGAGGGCATAGTCGCCCTCCGCAAACTCAGCAAGCGCCTGTTGACCATCCGCGACGGCCGTCACCGAATAGTCCTCCCTCACGAGGTAAGCCTCGACCGCCTCGCGAATGGCTTTCTCGTCCTCGACTAACAATATCCGACGTATGCTCTTGTCCATGAAACATCCTCTCCTCCCTTGCGTCACCCAAGGAAGTACCGCTTTTCCCATTGTACCGCATCTGAGCTTGTGACACAGAGGGGCAAGTTAAGAGGGGCGGGC
>JAISFJ010000031.1 GCA_031263665.1 Coriobacteriales bacterium | reverse complement strand
GATGTGGTCGGGCAGTCCCAGAGCGCTGCCAAGCGCGCGCACCTCGTCTTTGAACAGGTGGCGCAACGGCTCAATGAGTTCAAAGTGCACGCCTTCGGGGAAGGGGATGAGGTTGTGATGGCTCTTGATGGTGGCGGCCGACTTGGATGCCTTAGCCGAGCAGCTCTCGATGACGTCGGGGTAGATGGTGCCCTGCGCGAGATATGACACGGGCGCGCCGGTATCCTGCTCTATCCGGGCAGCCTCCTCAAAAAACACGCGCCAGAACTCGCTGCCGATGATGCGCCGTTTCTGCTCAGGGTCGCTTACGCCCGCAAGCGCCGCAGCATAGCGCTCCTCAGCGCGCGCGTGGACAAAGTCAACGTCAAACTGCTCCGTAAAAACCGCCTCGACTTCCTCCGGCTCATCCTTGCGCAAAAGCCCCGTGTTCACAAACACGCAGGTCACCTGCTTGCCGATGGCGTGGGCGAGCAAAGCGGCGACCACGCTGGAGTCAACGCCGCCGGACAAGCCCAAAATGACGCGCCCCTCCCCCACCTGCGCTCGCACATCAGCGGCAATCTCATCGATGATGGAGCTCATCGTCCACGTGGGAACCAGCCCCGCGATGTCAAAGAGGAACTGGCGCAGCATCTGGCTGCCAAAGGCGGTATGGTGCACCTCGGGATGAAACTGTGTCGCGTATAACCCGCGAGCCTGGTTCTCCATGGAAGCAACCGGAGTCGTCGGCGTTGAGGCCGTAACGGTAAACCCAGGAGGAACGCTGCCCACGCTGTCATGATGGCTCATCCAGACGGTCTGGGTCTCCGGCGTGTCTTCGAGCAGACGGGAGAGTCCGTCACAGCGAGTTAGCTCCGCGGGGCCGTACTCGCCGATGTCCGTCCGGGGCACGGTGCCGCCGAGGGCGGTCGCCATTGCCTGCATACCGTAACAAAATCCGAGCACCGGCACCCCCAACTCAAGCAGGGCGGGGTTGAGCTCAGGAGCATTTTCAGCATAGACACTCGCGGGGCCGCCGCTCAAAATGATGGCCGCCGGAGGGTCAGCGCGCAAATCCTCGACATCCACGTCAAAGGGCACAATCTCTGAATAGACTTTAAGGTCGCGTACGCGCCGCGCGATGAGCTGGCCGTACTGCGCCCCAAAATCCACGACGACGACCCGCTGTTGTTGGTTTTCCTGCACTTTTGCTCCCTTCGATTTCCTGCCTTCCAGTATACCCAAGCCACCAGAAAAGAGGGAGACGGCAAACTGATATGCGCCGAAAACCCCATTGAAGCGTCCTGCCTACCACTCGCAGAAACCGTCTTCCGATGAATTTATTTGCACGAACTTACAAGTATGCTATAATAAGTATTAGAAATAACACTATATTAAAAAGCGTAGGGGTTGGCAGAGGGGATTTCTATGGTCAACCTGTTGGGCAAAGCGCTAAGTAAAAACATCAAGTAGAGAGGCACGTTCATGGCAACATATCTGGTTGATTATGAGAATGTACATAAGAACGGCCTTGTCGGAATACAGAAGCTCTCTGAGGGCGATACCGTGATTATCTTTGTTGGCAATACGATAAACAACATGCCGATTGAAACCGTGATGTCGATACTTAATTCACTCGCGCAGATCAAAATCAAGAAAATGAAAAAGACCGCTGACAACTACCTCGACTTTCAACTCGCCACCTGTCTTGGCAGCCTCGTCACGAGCAGTGGCGATAAAGAGTTTTTTGTCATCAGCAATGATCGCGGCTTCGAGGCAATAACCGATTATTGGAGACACAACAAGATAGGTATCAAGGTTGAGCAGAGAAACACCATAGTACCGACAGCGGCAGCAACCGATAACAACGCCATGCCAACGGTGGCACCTACGACCTTCGCAAAACTTGACAACGCAACGAAGAAGCTGATTCGTGGGATTGTGAAAGGTGAGCAGATAAGCCCCGGCAGTTACACGGGTATATACAATCTGTTCCTAAACGAAAGCGAGAAACAGGAATTTCGCTCAGGACTTGCAAGACTGTTCAAGCAAGGGCGAGCTGAGCGTCTATATGACTTGCTCAAAGATACCTTTGAGCAGTACACGGCACCAACAGGCTGACCGTCTGAGATTTCTATCGACAACGACAGGATCAGGGAATTCAGGGGATTTGCCCGATAAAAAAACCAGCAGTACCCACAGAAGGGAGCAAGCGGTACAATACACAAGAGTCGGCAAGCGGGGTACAAAAGAACACCTGTTTGCCGGACGAACGGGCGGGCAGATAAAGCAAGGGATATGAAACTCAACATGGCGAAGACAGGCAGCAGCACAGTGGGGCGCCATCACAAAAAATTCACGGTACCAAAAGTCTACATCCCTTTTGACACTCCGGGTTACCGTCCGGCTTGGGAGGGAGTTGAGCCCATCGACTGCAACCTCGTTTTGGAGGGCGGTGCGATGCGCGGTCAGTTTACCGCCGGCGTACTCGACTTTCTCATGGACAATGCCCTGCTACCGCGCCTCGCCATAGGCGTCTCAGCTGGCGCGCTTAATGGTCTTAACTACGTCGCAGGCTTACGTGGGCGCTCTTGCTATCTCAACACAAAATACTGTACGGACTGGCGCTATTTGAGCATGCGCTCGTTCACGCTGACAGGCAATGCCTTTAATGTGGAATATGTCTTTGACCGTATACCGAATGAGCTGGACCCCTTCGATTTCGAGGCCTATGCGCGCTCACCGCTGACACTTATCACCGTTTCAAGCAACCTCGTAGCCGGTGAGGCCGACTACACCATGTTGCGAGACGCGCGGACGCAATTGGACTATCTGCGCGCCTCATCGTCCATGCCGCTCCTTTCAAAAATCGTAAAAGTTGATGGAAAAGAGCTGCTCGACGGCGGCGTCTGTGACAGCGTTCCTATCGACTACTCCAAAGCAACAGGCTCACCGAAGCATATTGTCGTTTTAACGCAACATGCCGAATATGAGAAAAAAGCAAACGAGTTCATGCCATTGGTGCGTCGCCTCTACGCGAAGTACCCTCTTTTTATCGAGAGAATGGAGCGCCGACACCTCGACTACAATAAGGTCTACCGCCGTGTCGCGCGCATGCACGAAGAGGGCGAGATTTTCGTCATACGCCCACCTGAGCGCGTAACGCTCGCCAGCATGGAACACGACCCCGAAAAACTCTACCGCCTCTGGGAAACCGGATATGCCGAAGCACAAAAAAACTTCGCGGCACTGTGGCGCTACCTCGAGTCTTGAGAAGGCACTGATTAGCGAAACACGAATTTTTCCTGCTGTAATCAGACGCAACAAACAGGTTAAAATAGAAAGAGGAAGGAGTTGGGACGGATGTTCTTTGCCCCAGACGGTATCAGGGCATTTGCAGAGACTGCGGTCGACGAATTGCGGCGATGCCCGCAGCGTCTGCTTGGCCTTGGTCTGTTCTGGGCATGGCTCCAGTTGGTATTCGTCATTTCCTCAGACACCCCTGTCTTCCAAGGTACCACCTTTGATTCCCACAATCAGACCTGGATGCTTTCCTTGCTCGTTTCCGTTGCAACTGTCCTGTGCATTTTTATCAGATCCAAACGTATTGACGCCTTGGCAGACGGTCGCACTTATCTACTCGCAACGCATCTGACCATGACCTTGGGAACCCTTGCCCTTGCAGCGACGGTATGGTTACCCATGCAAAAATCTCTCGTCTTAATTGGAATAGCACTCACGGGCATCGGGAGCGCTGCAGCGTTCGTTGCCTGGGGGAAACAACTCGCCCACCTTGCCCTACGCAGCGTATTGTTCAACATGGCAGCCTGTGCCTTCATTGTAGCCATCGTCTACCTTGTGGCCACACTACTACCCCTGCCCGCCAGACAGGCCATCGCGACATTGCTCCCTCTGGTCTCCGGAACCCTTCTTACACGAGCTCCCCAAGACCCACTCAACATTTCGAAACCTATGCGACACCAAAGCGCGGCAGAGCACGTCTTTAGCTTCGACCTGATGGTGCTCATCGTGCTCGTAGGGTTTTCTTTTGGGATGATCCGCGCCATGACTTTCGGACACCTGGCATCATCAATGCAGCAACTCACCCTTGCCACTGTCGTCGGCATTGCCATAGCTGGCACATTACTACTGGCCACAGCCGCCGTCTTTAAGAAGAGCAACCACCTTTATCTAGTGAGTCAGATCTCCCTTCCGTTGCTGGCAGCGGGGTTTCTGCTTATACCTCTGGTATCGACGGCCTTCCCTTGGCCAGCCGTCATCTTTGGTGTTGGTCACAACTACTTCTACTCGCTGCTTTGGGTGCTTTATGTCGATCAATCACGTCAGGAGGACAGAAGCGCCGTGGCAGTCTTTGCT
>JAISFJ010000021.1 GCA_031263665.1 Coriobacteriales bacterium | reverse complement strand
AGCCTGCGAGGCGTGTTCTTTGGCCAGACGGGCGTACTCTTTTTGGTTCGCGAGCACAGCGGGGTCACCAAGCCTGGTCTCAAGCTCGGCGTAGGCATCGATTATCTGTTGAAGTCTCTCACGCATGGTCGAACAATGATAGCACGGATGGGACGGGGGCAGCGAGTGGGACAGATGGTGAGTCATTTTTGCCTCTGGATGCGTTTAGTGGCATTTGTTGGTAGAGGGCGCCATCCTCAAAGCCCAGGTTTTGGTAGTAGTCTTTTGTGCCGACGGCACTGATGACGTTGATGTGGTGGTAACCCCGTGTGTGTGCGATTTCGCAGGCGGCCTCGATGAGTTGTTTGCCTAAGCCGAGGTGTTGGGCACCCTCTTCGGGGCTTTGCGGATGCGTGCCGTCCTTGGCTCCGCTTGTCCGCTCACCGTCCCTGGCTTCGCCCTTTCGCTCACGCACCCGCGCGTCCTTTTGCTCATCTTTCCCCGCCTTGCGCAGCGGGGCGACTTTGCCGTAGATGTGGACTTCTCGTATCATTGCCTCATGGGGGCCAACGGGCAAAATCTCCTGGTGACGCCGTACGTAGTCGATGCTTGGCAAAGAAAGCCTCAAGAATCCCACAAGCCTGTTTTCGGGTGTCACCCACTGCAAAAAGTACTCGTCGCTTACCGTAGTTTTATAGGCGATGGTCTCAAGCGCCAGGCGCTCAAGGTCTGTGCTACTCGTGCTGATTTCTCGATAACGCATCTCCGCTATGCTCTCATCGGCTGCCTCAATTCTGTTTTCCACCAGCTGCCTGAGATTAGCCTTTCGGTTTCCGGCTATGATGTCTTTGGCCGAGATGTCCCTAACCATCCGCGATATTCTCATGAAGGCCGGCGTAGTAAGCGTATCGGTCATCAGGAGGTCGATGAGCTCGCCTTCTCCGTACGGCCTCCAAACTCCGGCGCGATAGCGCTCAACAAGCCCTGTACCAGCAACGAGAGCGCAGGGGTACAGCTTCACCTCGTCCGGCAGATAGGCTTCGTCGGTGACGAGACGGTGGTAGTCCCGCTTGTCCTCATCGGGGGTTGAGCCGTAGAGATTCGCCATGAAATGCACGTGTATCTTAAAGCCGAATATCCTCAGTAGCTCAAAGGACTCGCGAATCCTGCCCAGGCCGATAGAGCGGTTGTTCAGTTTGAGGATGGCGGGGTTCAGGCTCTGGATGCCGGTCTGTATTTTAGTGCAGCCGAGACGCCGGAGCAGTCGCAAGGAGTCGGCCGTGATGGTGTCGGGGCGCGTCTCGACAACCAGCCCAACGACCCGGTGTTGGGCGGTTCTGTTGATGCTGTGTTGTGCGGCCAACTCGTCAAAGGTGGCCACCTGCTCGGCCGCGATGTCTTGCCAGGTGTCACTTTTGGCGTAGAGTTGCCCTATCGCCTGGTTGTAGGTGAGGGCGCCGCCATCCACTTCCTGTTGCTTTTCTTTGATGAGCTTTGAGAGTTTTTCCGCGCGGTTGTCGAGGCCCTTGTCCTTGTAGAAGGCACGTCTCATGCGGGCGTTTTGCTCAACATCGCCGCCGCCTCCGTCACCGTCGCCACCATCATGTCCGTCCCCGTCGCCACCGCTGCCAACGTCCCTGCCGCCACCGCCGCCACTGTCGCCTCCGTCGTTGAGCGCCCTGAACAACTCCGTCACAAACCACAGCTGATACTTTGCAGGATAGTCACTCCAGGTGCCTCCGAGAATAATCAGCTCAACCTTATCGGTGGCGTGCCCCATATGCGTCAGCGCGCGCAGCCGCGATGCCACCTGCAGGTAGGGGTCAAAGTAGTTGCGCTCGGCCCGTTGACACGCGGGCTCATCGCTCAGATAACTTTTGGGCATCCTCAAATCACTCGGGCAATACAAACAATCGCTCGAACACCTCCAAGGCTTTGTTATCACCGTAATGGTCGCAACGCCAGAAGCGGTCCGCCGAGGCTTTACCCGCAGCACCTGGCACAGTCGTTTCTCCGTCGCCTGGTCGATGTTCCAGCCGGCCCATCGCGCAAGGTCTGTCTCTTTTACCTTGAGATAGTACGGAAGCAGCCTTTTTTTTGAGAACTGCCGCTCAGTACCGCTGAGCCTTTTGTTGTGCCGATGGATAATCTGCGCGAAGCGCTTGTCGTCCAAACAGCCCTTCTCGCGAAGTTCGGTGAGTATTTCCAATAAAAGCGCTTCCATACTAAGAGATATTCTATAGTATAAAATGGTATTGATGCCTTATGAATCCTGAGACACTTAAAAAAATCTGCGCGCTCAACAACGCGTTTTACCGGGATAACAGCGCCTCTTTTTCAAAGACGCGACAGTCCCCCTGGCCCGGTTGGACACGTTGCCTTGAGGTGCTGAAGAGCGTCCAGGCGGACGAGCGGCCGGCGGGCAGCAGGCTTGCGGGCGACCAGACAGGCGACCAACGGGCGGGCGACGAGCGGCTGGCGGACGACGAGCTTGCGGACGATGGGCAGACAGGTGAGCAGACAGGCGCCCAACAGGCGCTTTCAGTCTTTGACCTGGCCTGCGGCAATCTGAGATTTGAGAACTTCCTTGCTTCCGCACTCCCTGAGACCACCCTCAACTTCTACGCCGTGGATAATTGCGACCGTCTTGTTCAGATGTCCGATATGAAGTTTTGCGCGGCCAATCAGGAGAAACAGTACGTGACCCATCCCCTGGAGCAATACACAAACTGCCAGTTGAACTATCAGAATCTCGATGTCCTCGACGCACTGGGTGCCGACCTCTGTCTCAACGACCAACTGGCGGCCCCTTTGTGCGACCTTTCCGTCTCATTCGGTTTTCTACATCATGTACCGCTTGCAAAATACCGTGAGGAAATCCTGGCGAGCCTGGTGCGACAGACCCGTCCGGGGGGATTGGTCATCGTGTCGCTGTGGCAGTTCTTAAACGACGAGACCCTGGCAAAACGAGCGCGTGCCACACACAAACGCGCCTTACAGGAGTTGGGCCTTCCGGCGCTCGACGACAACGAC
>JAISFJ010000019.1 GCA_031263665.1 Coriobacteriales bacterium | reverse complement strand
AGCCTGCGAGGCGTGTTCTTTGGCCAGACGGGCGTACTCTTTTTGGTTCGCGAGCACAGCGGGGTCACCAAGCCTGGTCTCAAGCTCGGCGTAGGCATCGATTATCTGTTGAAGTCTCTTGCGCATGGTCGAACAATGATAGCACGAGTGCACGCAGTACGGGTGACGCAAACGACAAGAAATCACCTTGCTCCTTCGGGACACCCCCTCCCCTGGGTCCGACTGCGCCAAGGCGTAGCGGAAATAGGTCCGACGGAGAGAAATTCAACGTTCACGTAATGACACAGTGGAGCCTCTGCATCGCCTGCTAAAGGGACGTGTTTGGCGAATGCGGGTTAATCGCCTGTGTCGATGCCTCGGAGTTTTTGTAGGGCATAAACCAGGTGATAGAGCAGCAGGGCCACAAGAGAGCCAACAGCGATGGCGCCGAGTGTAATCGCGTCGGCTGGCGCGGCCACCGGTAGACCCGTGACGCCATCAACAACTCCGTGCGAAGTAAAGAGGAGATTTTGAATGTTGACGTTTGTCTCAACACTCGCACCGAAACTGATGGAGAGATTGGCGATGGCAAGTACCATCGGCACGGCCGTGGTGATAATGTTGAGAGGTTTTGAGAAATCGACGTGGTTTTCGACCCAGATACGCACGCCTAACATGCCAATCATCCCGTAGAGCAGGATGCAGACGCCACCTAAAACACCCGCGGGAACCGAGGCGACGGCAGCACCAAATTTGGGGCAGAGCGACAAGACCAAGGCACCCAGGCCGGCAACCCAATAGGCAGCGGTTGAATAGACCCGTGTCGCGGCCATAACCCCAATATTTTCAGCGTAGGTTGTCGTACCAGAACCGCCTCCCAAACCGGAAAGCGCCGTGCCGAGGCCGTCTGAAAACAGAGCATGACCGATGGAGCCGTCGAGGTTTTTACCGGTCATTGTCGCCACCGACTTTACGTGCCCAATGTTTTCAGCTATCAGCACGAGAACCACGGGCAAAAACATCGGCAGGATGCCCCACTCAGGAATCGGCGCCGTAAAGGACGGCAGACCAACCCAGTCGGCACTGCCAATACTCGCAAAATCGACCTCCTGGCGAATAACGGCGCAAACATACCCTATCAGCACGCCCAAAAGAATCGACAGGCGCCCCAACATACCTTTGGACAGCGCCTGCAACAGCACAATGGCCCCGAAGGTTACGCAGGCGGTGACGGGAGAGACAATAAAATTCTTGAGAGCCTCGGGCGCGAGATTAAACCCGATAAGGGCGACGATAACACCGGTAACAACCGGGGGCATCAGCTTGTTTACCCAACCGGTACCGACTTTCATCACAAGAAGGCCAACCAGAGCCAGCAGCACACCGGTACAAAGAATACCAAAGGTGGCCACACCGAAGCTACCGCCAGATGACGCCGCGATGACAGGAGCAAGGAAGGCAAACGATGAGCCCAGATAACTCGGCACCCTGTTGCGCGTGATAAGGAGAAAGAGCATCGTTGAAATGGCCGAGAAGAACAGTGTTGTTGCTGGTGGGAAGCCGGTAATGATAGGCACGAGGAAGGTCGCGCCAAACATTGCCACGATATGCTGCAGGCCGATTCCACAAGTTCGCGGCCAGGAAAGGCGTTCATCGGGGGCAATGGCCTCACCCGCTTTTATCGTCTTCCCATCCCCATGGAGCTTCCAGTTAAATAAAGCCATGTTCCTCTCCCTTCCGTCGGTCCTTTTGCCACAAAGAACCTTTGAAACAACGATTTGGATGCTTGATTAGTGCCTCTAATAGTGCCTCCACTACTATAACCAAAATCAGCGCTTGGGTACGCTGGGTTTTTCTTGTTGTCTCCGATTAAGCGACAACAATACGCCAACAGCACAGAGGACGGCGAATATGATGAAGGTCGTGTTAAAGGTTTTCATGATGCCGGAAAAACTTGCGTCCTCGATAAGCGCGTCACCGATGGTAAAGTGCATGACAATCGTGATAATCGCCATGCTGGAGACCTGGCCAACCGACCGCATCGTATTAAGCATCGAGTTTGCCAAACCGGAGTCTTTTGGCGAGACACAGGACATGACCGCGTTGGTATTTGGCGAGGAAAACAATCCAAAGCCAAAACCGACAATCATGAGATTCACAACCACGTGGATGAGCGGGGACGTGATGTCGAGGAACAAAAACGAGAGCATTGACACGGCGCAAATCGCCATACCGACCGATGACATTTTGAAGGGCGACCACCTGTCAGAAAGTCTGCCAGCAATCGGCGAGATGATAGCCATGAGAACCGGTTGTGTGATGAGAATGAGGCCTGCGACATCCGCCGGATACCCCTTGATGACCTCAAGATAGATTGCCAGGATATAGCCCAAAGCAAACGTTGCCGCGTAATTGAGCAGGGCAGCGAGGTTGGAAAAGATGAAGTTCCGGTTCCCCTTAAAAAGTCGCACCTCAATAACCGGATGGGCCGCGCGAGACTCGTGCCGCGCGAAAACAATGAACAACGCACAACCCACTCCGAGCAAAATATAGGAGTAGACGTGTTGCGCAAAAACCGTAAAGCCATACATAAGCGAAAGTATCGCCACGATATACAACGCGATACTCGTGGGACTTATCGACAGGTCCGCTCGCTTTGTCGCAGGTGTCGAAGCCGCTTTGGACAGCCGAAGCGTACTGATAACGGCGACGATGAACGCAAGCAGTATGACCCCCGAAGTCGCAATGAATATCGCTCGCCATCCAAAATAATGGGTGATGAGGCCCCCGAGGACCGGCCCCAAGGACAGCCCGATATAGACACACATGGTCGAAAGCCCCAAGACCCTCCCGCGCTCCTGGGCAGGAAATACGTCTATGAGAAGCGCCATATTCGTTGAGATGACCATGGCGCCACCGATTCCTTGCAGAACCCGCAACATGATAAGAATCGTCAGCGTGGGGGCAAAGCTCCCCAAAAGCGTCGCGACAAAGACGATAAAGATGCCCAGATTAAATATCCGTCGCCGACCCCATAAATCGGCAAGACGACCAAAGGGCACGCTCAAAGCAACCGTCGTGAGCATCATGGCCGAGATTATCCAGCTGAGGCTCGTCGCGGATGCCTGCAATTCCTCGCCGATAAAAGGGATGGCGATGCCAAGAGAGCTGCTGGTAAAAGGGTGCGCGAAACTCGCGAGCATGACGGTGAACAACGTGGTCCGCTGAACCAATCTAAGCTCTTTTTCGCTCCCCTGTCCCTTTTTCTGTCCCTTTTCCAGCTCTTTTCCCTGTCCGCGCATTACACGACCCCGCGCCTTCATTACGGAACAATGTTGGTGACACTTCCTATTCTATCTTAAGGAAGCGCAGATTAAGCCGTCCCTGCCCCGTCAGGATTTGTTTGGTCGTAGACGGCGTTGTCGATTAGTCTGATAAATTCTTGTTGGGAGTGTATGCCGCATTTTGCGTAGATATTTCTGATGTGAGCGCGAGTCGTGTTATAAGAA
>JAISFJ010000157.1 GCA_031263665.1 Coriobacteriales bacterium | reverse complement strand
GTCCACGGCGACGGGCGTGGGACAGTGGGGGGACGGGGGCACGTGGGAGATGACAGTTTATCCGCCCCCCACACCCCCCGTCCCCCAACTGTCCCACTCCGGTCGCTTATGCAGTCGCGGCCACCATGCTTTGCAGGTACGCGTAGTATTCATCTACCTCGGTTTGCAACTGTTTGAGAAGTTCCTCATTGCCTGGCGCAAAAAGATGCTTAAAGCGCCCCTGTGCCTTAAAAAACTCCGTGACGGGCAAAAGGTCTTTTTCCCGCACTTCCTTGAGCTTCCATTGGCCTTCTTCGACTTCAAAAAGCGGCCAGAATCTCGTCTTAAAAGCCAGCTTGGCTATCTCGATGGTCTGACTGCCGTCGTAGCGCCAACCGCGCGGACAGGGGGCCAGTACGTTGATAAAGGCAGGGCCGGGCGCGTTAAAGGCCTTTTCCGCCTTGTTGACGAGGTCACGCCAGTCGCCCACGGATGCCTGCGCGGCATAGGGGATGTGGTGCGCCGCGACAACCGAGGTGAGGTCTTTGCGCCGCTGCGGCTTGCCGGGTATGACCGTGCCAACCTCAGAGGTGGTCGCCCATGCTCCGTGCGGCGTGGCCGACGAGCGTTGGATGCCGGTATTCATATAGGCACCGTTGTCATAGCACACATAAACAAAATCGTGGCCACGCTCAAGTGCGCCGGATAAAGACTGAAAACCAATGTCATACGTGCCACCGTCACCACCAAAGGCACAAAACTTTATCTGCTTGTCAGCCGGTATCTTGCCAGCGGCTTTAAGCCCTTTGTAGGCTGCCTCCACACCAGAAATCGTAGCGGCAGAGTTTTCAAAAGCGTTGTGGATAAACGAGGTGTCCCACGACGTGTACGGATACGCCGTCGTCGAAACCTCAAGGCAGCCGGTCGCTGAGGCCACAACAACCTCGCTGTCGCCAGCCCCTAACAAAACCTGACGGACCGCGACCGAAGCGCCGCAGCCGCCGCAAAGCCGATGCCCTCCGCACAGGCGCTCGGGTATCCGGGAGAGTTCCTTGATGTTAGCCATGTGAGACTCCTTAGCTCTCATTCGTGTTAAAACAACAGGGTCGCGCTGTCATGTTGCAATCCGTGTAAACATCGCACGTCATCGGTGCTCGTTTGCGCCCATACGCGCCATGCGGTCACGTCACCGCGCTACCGTGCCCCCAGATAAGACAAGCCCTCATCAAGCTTACCCTCGGCAAGTTGGGCGAGTTCGTCAAAGGCGTTACGCATGATGTCGAGGGGAACATCAGCGCCACCGAGCCCATAGATGTAGTTGCGGGTGGGAATACGCTCGGGCAAATCATAGAGCGCGGCCCTCACGTCAAGCCCGACAGGACCGTATTGCGCGCCAAAACTGTCGGCACGGTCGAGAATGGCAACGGCGCGGGCACCTTTGAGCGCGCGTGCAACATCCTCAAACGGGAAGGGGCGATACACGCGAATACGAAGCACGCCGGCCTTCACGCCCTGAGCGCGCAACTCACGCGCAACCGCACGGGCATTGCCGGCGGCCGAACCGAGCACCACTAAAACGTAGTCCGCGTCTTCACATTCATAGGTATCGATAAAGTCAAAGGGGCGTTTGCAGATGGCCGCCCACTCATCCCCTATCCGCTTGATGATGGGAGGGGTCTTGTCGATGGCGGCGCGCTCAGCCTTCTTGACCTCAAAATACGTACCACCGAGCGAGGCAAACATGCCGTGACTCACCGGCTTGTCCCCTCCGATGAGCGGAAACGCCGGTGTGCGCTCGCCCACAAAAGCCTTGACGGTCGCATCATCCAAAAGCTCGCAACGCTCCATGGCATGAGTGGTGATAAAACCGTCAAGCGTCGTCATGACGGGCAACTGGACCTCGGGATGTTCGGCGATGGGAAAAGAGATGACCGTGTTGTCATAGGCTTCCTGCGCGGTCTCGGCAAAAAAGATTATCCAGCCGCTGTCGCGCGCACCCATGACATCGGAATGGTCGCCATGGATGTTGATGGGGGCACTTATCGCGCGGTTGGCGTTTGCCATGATGATGGGCAGACGCATCCCGGAAGCGATATGGAGTTCCTCCCACATCAGGGCAAGCCCCTGAGAAGACGTCGCCGTCGCGACACGGGCGCCGGCCGCCGAAGCACCGATGCAGGCGCTCAACGAGGAGTGTTCGCTTTCGACCGCGACAAACTCGGTGTGAACGCGGCCATCGGCGACGTATTTGGAATAGCCCTCGACAATGGCGGTCTGCGGCGTGATGGGATAGGCCGCAACAACATCGGGCTCCGCCTGGCGATAGGCCTCAGACACCATGAGATTGCCCGTCGCGGCGAGGACGGTTATCTCAGGCGTCATCTGAGATGCTGGTTTGGGCATGTCAGGCTCCTTTCGCCTCATTTTCAGAAACCATGCTCAGCGCGTCAAAGGGACATTCCGTCACGCAGATGCCGCAGCCTTTGCAATGGTCATAATCGATACCTATCATCTCGCCATCGGCGACGAGTATGGAAGAATCAGGGCAGCTAATCCAGCAAAACATACAGTTTTTACATTTGTCCTGCGCCCAAACAGGGCGATTGGAACGCCACCCGCCCGTAAGATACTGGAGCGAGTTGCCGCTTTCGATGGCGATGCATCCCTGGGGAAACTGCTCGGCTTTCCAGTTGTCAAAATCCGAGACGTCCCACGTAAACTCCCGTGCTGGCCTGGCCGTGTCGGGCTGTGCTGTGCTCGTCGTACTCGTCGTGCTTGCTGTGCTCGCTGTGCTCGTTTTACTCACGCCACCTTCACCTCCTTGATTGCCTCATCAACCGACGCAAGATTGGCGTCAATGACCTCCTGGGCGAACTTTTTGCTAAAGGTATGGATAAGATTTTGCCTGAGCGCGTCTACGGGTACCACCTTGGTCACTTCGGCCAACACACCGACGATGGGCGTGTTGGGAATGTCGCGCTTGATGGTCCGAAGCGCGATGCCGCTCGCGTCGACCGTAGCGATTTTGAGAGAGGACGGCGCGCTGAGAATGGAGCGAACCTCGTCGGCGTCCATCCGGGTATTGATGATGACGGTGCCCCCGTCCCTGATGCCCTCAAGCACATCGACAAAAGACAAGAGCGTATCGTCCAAAATCACCACAATATCGGGGGTCACGATGTTGTTATGGAGCTCAATGCTGCTATCGCTGACCCGGGTATAGGCCTTGAGCGGAGCACCGGTACGTTCGGGTCCGTACTCCGGCATAGCTTGAATATATTGCCCTTGCATAAGTGCTGTTTCGGCTAACAATTTTGAGGCCGTTACCGCACCTTGCCCTGCGCGGGCGTGCCAACGAATCTCAACCAATTCCCGCATAGCATCTCCCTTCCACGGAAGTCGATAAGTGCTCTGTTACGTCTAAAACTACCATTATCTGCTTGCTCCTTTTCCACATTGCTGCGTTGTCCTCAGTCGCATTACCACCAGTAGGGCTCCTTCGTCCGCCTTGCACTGTGAAAAATGAGCTAAGCATCTAACGGCAATTTTAGACTTAACAGAGCACAAGCGTGTATCAAAAGCGGTATGTCAGAAAACCAGAATAGCGGTCAAGCGGCCCATTTACTGGCATAGCGCTTGGCGCACTGTCCACACGGTGCGTCGTTTTCGGTGTAAGGCGCTGTTCCCAAGCTGGAAGTGCGTTATCATAGCATGACAAAGACAGAAGACAGAGGAGGTCGGCTATGCTCAACACCTTTTGCAAGACGCCGTTGTGGGACGTTACTCAGAAATTGGCCGCGGTGGCACAGGGCACAGCTTTTGCGGATACCGTAATCAAGGACGCAAAACTCATCAACGTCTGCACCCGCGAGATACAGGAAGGCGTCGATGTCGCGATAGCAGAAGGGCGCATCGCCTACCTTGGTGAGGCATCTCACACCATCGGTGAGCAGACACGGGTTATCGATGCCAGAGGCGGCTATATCGCACCGGGATTTTTGGACGGGCATATCCACGTTGAAAGCTCGATGATGGGCGTGAGCGAATATGCCCGCGCGGTCATCCCTCACGGCACGGTGGGCATCTATATGGACCCGCACGAAATCTGCAATGTGTTGGGGCTGCCAGGCGTTGAGGTCATGGACGCCGACGGCCAACGCACCCCGCTCAAATCGATGATTACCACCCCTTCCTGCGTACCGGCGGTACCCGGCTTTGAGGACACTGGCGCACAAATTGGCCCCCAAGACATCGCGCGCACCATGGAATGGCCCAGCGTCGTCGGCTTAGGCGAGATGATGAACTTCCCGGGAATCCTTGCGGGAAGCGACCACGCGCACGGCGAAGTAGCCGCCACACTTGCCGCCGACAAGGTGGTGACCGGCCACTACTCCATGCCAGAAACCGACCGCGGCCTCAACGCCTATATCGCCAGCGGCATCCGTTGCTGCCACGAATCGACGCGCGCCAAAGACGCGCTCGCCAAGATGCGGTTGGGGATGTACGCGATGTTTCGCGAAGGCTCGGCCTGGCGCGATTTGTCCGCACTGGCTGAGGCTATCACGTCGGGCGAGGTCGATACACGCTTTGCCTGTCTTGTCTCAGATGACACTCACCCCCACACGCTGGTCGAACACGGACACGTAGACCATCTCATTCGGCGCGCTGTTGAAGAAGGCATCGACGTACTCACCGCCTTACAGATGGTGACCATCAACACAGCAACCTGTTTTCGCATGGACCACGAGCTGGGCTCCATCACACCCGGCAAATGCGCGGACATCGTTTTTCTCGACGGACTCGACACGCTAAAAGTCACCCGCGTACTCATCGACGGCGAGCTTGTGGCCGAAAACGGCGCACTCACCTTTGAGCTTAAACCTTTTGTCTATCCAGAGTGGGTGCTCGATTCCATGCACGTACGTGACGCCATCACAGCCGACTCCTTTGCCGTCGCGGCCCCTGTGCCCGCCGCTTTAAGCGCTCAGGTGCGCGCCATCGAAATCATCCCCGAGCACGTGGGAACCTTCGAGCGCCACGTGAGCTTACCCGTGGTTTGCGGCAAACTGGAATCCGACGTTGAACAGGATATACTCAAAACCTTTGTCTTTGAAAGACACCATAAAACGGGAAGCGTTGGCTATGGATTTACTAAAGGTTTTGGCATCCGCGACGGCGCCTTGGCCTCCACCGTCGCCCACGACGCGCACAATCTCCTGGTCATGGGCACCAACGACGAAGACATGGCGCTCGCCGCCAATACGCTCATCAAAAGCGGCGGCGGCATGGTCGCGGTACGGGGCGGCATGGTGCTCGGCCACGTCCCCCTCCCCATCGCGGGGCTCATGAACGATAAAAGCGCACCCGAGATGTCCGCTTTGGTGGATGAACTCGAACAGGCCTGGCAGACCATCGGCTGCTCCATCGCCTCCCCCTTCATGACGATGGCCCTCATCCCCCTCGCCTGCCTCCCAGAACTACGCCTCACCAACCGAGGCCTCGTCGACTGCACCCACTTTAAGTTCGTACCCCTAAACTGCGACGAAACCTAACCACCCAGCGAGACATAAAGGGGAAGAACATAAATAAACCGTCCCCTTTATGTCCCGAATAACATGGACTGGAAAATTCACGATTGCAGACTCAACCATAAAGCGGGGCGCACGCCGGCGGTACCGAAGACGCCTCCACCATCGACTTTGGGGATACTGCCATCCTCATATACACAAATCCGATACCCTTCAAAAGCCCCATCGCTTTTAAGAAACCATTTTGTGGGTACGCCGTGGTAACGGGCCTCCCTATCCTTCGCATTGGGAAGATAGCGATACGCTTCGTCTTCGCTCAGGAGAAATACCCGGTCAACCGTACTTTCTCGATAGCCGTTAATCTGTGTCTCCTTAACCTTCGCCAGGTCATCGTCGCTGAAGTCGCTAAGGAAAGCATTGTTCAAGGTTGTACGGATATCGCTGTCGGCCCATTCGAGAAGGTTTTGGTCACCGTAAAAATCCGGGGCAATGTAGGAGCTCTCAAACAGTATCTCCCTGCTCAATAAGAGGGCCCAGTCGTCTTCGACTGCCAGGCACTGCCAGATAATGGATTGCCCGCCATACTGACCGAATGCCACCTCATCACCATTTTGAATGAGGTCCTGTTGTGACGCAAGCGAGGTGCTGGTTTCGCCTGTCTCGGCCGCATTGAGCATCACCCACATGGCAGGACGTACACCGGCGTTGTGGTAGACGAGAGTACCCGAGGTTTCAATATCGCCAACATCGTTAATATATACGGCGTGTAATCCATCTTCACCAGACGAGCGGAGCCACCACCAGTCTACCTTGCGGTGTCCGAGCCAGTCGCTTCGCAGGTTGGCCTCATCGGCATCCCATCCGTTTTCGGCACGTGTCTGCAAAATGTAGTTGATATCTTTTTCGCCCATCGTGTTGATTCGAACAAACTAAGTCAATTCGACTCAAGTGACATTCCCTGCAAAATGAGCGACCAATTATGATGGTAGAATGTCCCAGGTCCATTATTGAAAAGACCTGCACATTGGCTATCGCAAAATGAATCTAAAATATGATTCTCAAGTTTACATAACATTGATGTATCCCTCGTTGGAGGGACACACCAATGTTATTCAATCAGTCTCTTCATCTCCTTGAAATCCTCCAGCTTCGGGATAAGCTTCTGAGCCAGCGGAAAGAACCTGTCATCTTTCGATATCGACTTAAGCAGGTTCCTCGCAGCCTCTCTAGATTCAGATTTTGTGTCCCTCAGCAGTGGAACTATGACTTTGATCAAATTCCCCATTTCATCATCTTCAAGTCTCCCCTGATCCACCAATATCGCCAAGCATTGGATCGCTCTATTCCTCGCAACTGGATTTCTGTGCTTGGCTCCGGCAATAAACGAATTAAACACGCGGCTACGTGGACTCTTTTCAGAAATCTTGCAAAGAACAGATGCCGCTCCATCCCCGATAAACTGATGACTTGAGCAAGTCAAATTGAACAAAGTCACGATAAACTGCGGCGTTAACGGAGCCAAAATTTGAGCAAATTGCACGTAGACACTTCCGGAAAATTGCAGCGCATTGTTGGCCAACATCGTCCGCGGCGACGCCACCAAATCAATCAGATTCAACCAGACCTCCTTGCAAAACGGCATCACTTGCGATGGATTCGTCTCCATCACTTCCTGAATACCTTCAATGGCCGATTGTTGGTTCTCCCATTCCTTCTCCCTCATCATCGCGACCAATTCAGACAGTGTTCGTTTGGGACCCTGCCTACGTTCAATTGTAACATTCTTCTTCGCAACAACCACGTGCTTCGACTGCACAGGTTGCTTCGGCACGCGTTTCATTGGTTTCACAACTTCCCAATCCTTCCCCGGTTGGAATTTATGTGTTGCAGTTTTTACGGGGCGCGGGATCCGAGGCTCAAGAGGAGGTGGCAGAAAACCACCACCCCTGGGCCCTGACGTTTCCATCGTCTTACGGAAATCAATCGAATTACGCATTTTGTCTGAGGATTTCGGGGGTTCCGCGTGTTCCCAATCTTTCTGATCATCAAGAAAACCAATTGGATAGCTGCTTTGTCCGTCTTCTTCCTCCTCCCGGTGGCCCTCTTCTTCTTGCTGGCTTTCTTCTTCTGAATCTTC
>JAISFJ010000106.1 GCA_031263665.1 Coriobacteriales bacterium | reverse complement strand
GGACTAAAACCGAAGAAATTCTCGTACACGTAGGGCGCGGCCATGAGGTAGGCTAAAAACGGCAACGCTGTGAACACCGAGGTCGCAAACAAGAACAGCATGAACGGCTTACGGCGAGTCACGCGAACCAAACCAACATAGCTATGAAGCAAAGTTCCGCTCATACGTTGCTCGGGCAAAAGGCTTTCCCGAAAAAGCACGGTCATGAGCAGGCCGAAAACTCCGAGAATCGCCAATACGACAAAGGTTGCTCGCCAACTGAAGAAGATGAGGACCTGGCCGCCAATCAAAGGGGCGATAATGGGGCCGAGAACAAATGCCGCCTGAATCCAGAGCAGAACGTTTTCGCGCGTCTTGCCGTCGAAGCAGTCTTTTACCAAAGCCATGCCCACGACCTCAATCATGCCGGCAGCAAGCGCCTGAAACAACCGTGCGATTATAAGAGTCGTTATGTTTTGTGCAAATGCACAGGCCAGGCTCGTCAGCGTGAAGAGAACACAACCCAGATACAGCACTGGTTTGCGCCCCACACGGTCCGAGATAGGACCAAACAAAACCATCCCCACCATCAAAAAAACAAAAAAGACGACCAGGGTGAGGTTGGCCAGACTGTCGCTGGTCGCGAGCTGCCCAGCTAAAACCGGCAGCGCAGGAGTATACATATCGGTCGCAAACATGGAGAACAACTGACAATACAGCACGTAGAAAACCAGGGCGACCCTACCCAATCGCCTCGAAAATACCTTATTCATTCCAATTATCACGTACGATACGCCACCAAACCAGTTCCTTATTTCCAGGCTGCCTGATAGTCTTGCCTGACACGTTCTCATCAAAATTCAGTGCCCTACCAGTATGACAGTGATTTCCCCCTTTCGCTCAATATATATGTTGGAAAAGTTCGGGGAATACAGGATAATGGGAGGCTGTTTGGAAGCGTATGGAATATTAGAGAAAGCAGGCATCATGACCCAGACTTTTCCTTCACTGCCCTTGATAGGTGTTGAGGACGCGCGGGCAGTCGTGCTTGAGCACACTCATCCGATGTCGACCGAACACGTTGCGCTCATCGAAAGCCTCGGACGGGTACTCGCCAAAGACGTGGCCAGCGACATCGACATCAGTCCTTTTGACAACACGGCCATGGACGGATTTGCCGTACGCTTTGAGGACTTCGCGGCTGCGCCCCCAAGCGAGAATTCCCCGCTGACCTTGAGTATCATCGGCATCATAGGAGCGGGCGCGGTCTATGAGGGCACGGTGCAGAAAGGACAGGCCCTGCGTATCATGACCGGCGCGCCTTTGCCTGAGGGCGCCGACACCATCGTTAAGATAGAGGACACCACCGTCCATGGAGAGTCGCCCGAGCACCCGGAAGGCCAACAGGTTGCGTTTACCCACATGCCCAAACAAGGGCAGCACATACGTCCCAAAGGCGAGGAAGCGCGCAAGGGAGAGGTGCTTTTGCGCGCGGGAGAACGCGTCAGTGCCCCGGGCGTCGGCCTGCTCGCCTCCACCGGTAATACCGAGGTGGCGGTCTATCGCCGTCCACGCGTGGCAATTATCTCAACGGGAAGCGAACTCGTGGATGTTTCTCGAGTCCCCGGCCCCGGACAAATACGCAACTCCAACAGCTACTCACTGGCCGCCGCTACCCTTGAGGCGGGCGCGATTCCAATCATCATGCCCTCGGTTGAAGACAGCCGAGACACGCTGGTCAAAGCCCTAAGTACCGCTGCGGTCGAGCACGATTTTATCATTACGAGTGGCGGCGCGGCACAGGGCGACTACGACTTTATCACGCCCGTCGTTGAGGAAATGGGCGAGCTGTTCTTTAATAAGGTCAATATGAAGCCCGGCAAGGCGCAGACCTTTGGCATCGTCAACGGCATCCCTCTTTTTGGGCTGCCGGGCAATCCAGCCGCCGCTTCCGTGGGCTTTGAGATACTCATACGCCCCGCACTCAAAAAGATGCAGGGCATCGCCGCGCTGAGCCGACCCATCACCAAGGCCGTTTTAACGCGCGCCGTTAAGAAGAGGGAGGAACGTCGCTTTTATCTGCGCGCCCGCATTGCGCAAAATGAAGGCGGGAGCGGGAGCGGGGCGTACTACGTCACACCCGAGACGAATCAGTCCTCCGCCTTGCTTGGCGCGCTTAAATCCAGCAACTGCCTTCTGATTGTCCCCGAGGGGCCTGAGCCACTTGCCGAGGGCGCACTGGTAGACTGCCTGCGTCTCGACATGGAGGAAGGCACCGTCTGATGGGCATCGACCAGCACGGGCGCGCGATAGACTACCTGCGTATCTCGGTCACTGACCGTTGCAATTTGCGCTGCCTGTACTGTATGCCCGAAGAAGGCGTCGCCTGGAAACCGCACGACGCGATGCTCACTCTCGAAGAAATTGCGCACTTTGTGGCCATCGCCGCCGATGAGGGATTCTCGCGTATTCGTCTGACTGGCGGTGAGCCCCTCGTACGCCTCAACCTCGTCGATTTGGTACGCGATATTTCGCAGACACCGGGCATCGAGCGCGTGGCCATGACCACCAACGGGATATTGCTCCCCAAACACGCGGAGGCATTGCGCGAGGCGGGACTCAGCCGCGTGAATATCTCTCTCGACACGCTTGACCCCGCGCAGTTTGCCCACATTACTCGTTGGGGCGCGATAGCCGATGTGTTTACGGGCATCGACACGGCCTTAAACGTGGGTTTTGACCCCGTAAAAATCAATGCCGTAGTGGTGCGCAGTCTTAACCAGGACTTTCTCGCCTTTGTGAAGCTCTCCCTTACCCGTCCTTTGCATGTGCGCTTTATCGAATACATGCCCGTAGGCGACTCTCAGGGGACGGATGGGCTCGGCTGGAACGCGACGGACACCATCCCCAACGAGGAACTCATCGACACGATAAACGAGCGCGCAAAGGCAGCAGGGCTCGGCAAGCTCATCCCTCTCAACAACGCCGCGAAACCCGAGGGCTGGGGCCCCGCTCAATACTATCAACTTGAAGGAGCGCAAGGTACCGTAGGCTTTATCTCCGCCCTGTCACGCCATTTTTGTGGCGAGTGTAACCGGCTGCGCATGACCGCGGAAGGGCAGTTGCGCCCCTGTCTGTTCAGCGACCTTGAATTTGACGTGAAGGGGGCTTTACGCTCGGGCGATGACGATGAGGTGCGGCGCGTCTTGCACGAGGCGCTGAGCACCAAGCCCGACGAACATCATAACCAGGTGGGCACCACGCGCCTGATGTCACAAATCGGAGGATGAAGGCGATGACTGAGATGACGAGCACAACGGCGACCGGGACGCCAGCGGAGACGGCGGCTGGGACAGCTGGGACGACAGCGATTACGGCGGCTGAGGGGATGGCCGGGACGGTAGCGACTACGGCGGCGACCGGGACGCCAGCGGAGACGGCGGCTGGGGCGGCTGGGACGCCAGCGGGCGCTCTGACCCATCTCGACGAAAAGGGCGCCGCTCACATGGTGGACGTGGGCGACAAAGACATTACCGAGCGT
>JAISFJ010000086.1 GCA_031263665.1 Coriobacteriales bacterium | reverse complement strand
ACGCTGAGTCCATATTGGAATACCAGGACCTGTGTTGAGTCGTAACCCATGGAATAAGCGATTCGCACCAAGGGTACCATGACGCCGTAGCACCATCCTCCGGCGAAAACCAGAAGTGCGTTTTTGAGTGTTTTTGACATCGGAATATCTTACAATAAAGGTAAGAGTTTTAGCTTATAAGGGCACTTCTAAAAACGAATGGAGAAAATCATCACCGTAAAAGCCATGTATACTACCGCCCAACCTCGCGAAAGAGCGCTTCTTGTTGGTATTGAGCGGGGCGCAAGCGATTGGCCTGTGGAGGAATCCTTAGCCGAGCTGGCGCGTCTTGTAGACACCGACGGCGCCGAAGTTGTGGGTAGCTTATCTCAGAAGCTGGCCACCTTAAACCCCCGAACTTTTATCGGCAAAGGCAAGGTTGCCGAGGCTGTGCTTGCCACACGCGCTCTCAAGGCTGACCTCATCGTTTTTGACGACGAACTCACTCCCACACAACAGGCAAATCTCGAGCGTGAGATGTCCGGCGTAAAGGTCATCGACCGCACGGCGCTCATTCTCGACATTTTTGCCTTGCACGCGACGAGCAGGGAGGGTCGCCTCCAGGTGCGACTCGCGCAGAATCAGTATCTGCTGCCGCGATTGCGTGGCATGTGGTCGCATCTCGCGTCAAACCGCATGGGCGGTGGCGTTGGCTCGCGTTTTGGTGAGGGGGAAAGTCAGCTTGAAGTTGACCGTCGTATGGTTCGCAAACGCATCGGCGCCATCAAGGCGGAGCTTGCCAAAGTGCAGGATGAGCGTGCGGTGCAGCGCAAGGCGCGCCACTCTTCGCCGCTTTTCAAAGGCGCTTTGGCGGGTTATACCAATGCAGGAAAATCCAGTTTGCTCAACGCGCTGACAGGAGCGGATGTTCTTGCGTACGATAAACTGTTTGCAACTCTCGATTCGACCACGCGCAGGCTTGTGTTACCCGAAGGGCGCGAAATCACGCTCACCGACACCGTCGGATTTATCCAAAAGCTGCCGACGACACTTGTTGAGGCGTTTAAGTCGACGCTCGATGAAATAGCCTATGCCGATTTCATCCTGCATGTGGTAGACAGTAAAGCGCGACAACGTGAGGCGCAGGCGCAGGCGGTGCGCGAGGTGTTAGAGCAAATCGGCGCGCATGGGATTTTGCAGATTCTTGTTTTTAATAAATGCGACCTCCTGAGCGAGGAACAACGGACGGCGCTCAAAACGCGTTTTCCTCAAAGTCTGCTGGTCAGTGCGTTGACGGGGGAGGGGATTGACGAGTTGGTAAAGCGCACCGAGCAGGTGATGAACGCGACAAGCGCACTGTTAAACGTGGTGATTCCTTTTACCGAGGGAAGCCTTGTGCGGTTGGCCCATGAACGCGCCACCGTTGTAAGCGAACAGTTTTTGGCGGAGGGAACGGCCCTTCAGCTCCAAGTTCCTCCGGCGCTCGTCTCGCGTTTTGAGCCGTACGTGGTTGGATAGCAGGATTACCGGAGGTTTTTTGGTACGGCTTCCTCATCAAGAATGGTTGTGCATGAGGGGCATCGCACGGCTGCCGCTGGAATCTCCTGAGCGCAAAACGGGCAGGTCTTAACCGGTGGCGCTTCCTCGTTCTTTTTGCGGATTATCGTCCCAATGCCTTTTACGAACAGGAAAATCACAAACGAGATGACCAAAAAGTTGATGAGTGACTGTATAAAATTGCCATACTTAAATTCCGCCGCCGCGTCCCCTTCTCCAAGTTTTATCGATAGATGGCTAAAATCGATACCGCCGGTGATAAGGGATAACAGCGGAGTGACCAAATCTCCAACCAGTGAAGTGACAATGGCACTGAAAGCTCCGCCGACGATGACAGCGACCGCCAGGTCCATCACGTTACCGCGTGAGATAAAGTCCTTAAATTCTTGAATGAACTTCACGGTTATCCTTACAATGCTCTCAGAAGTGCGATGACTTTGCCTAAAATGGTGACATCGCGAACGTAGATTGGCTCCATGCTGGTATTTTCGGGTTGTAGTCGGACGCGGTCAGGCTCGCGGTAAAAGGTCTTGACCGTTGCCTCGTCGTCGATGAGAGCAACGACGATTTCACCGTTGCTTGCGGTTGGTTGTTCTCTGACCACGACGTAATCGCCATCAAGAATGCCTGCCTCGACCATGGAGTCGCCTCTGACGGTTAGAAGAAATGAGCCGGCGTCACCAACTACCTGCGTGGGGAGCATCATGGAGTCTTCGATGTTTTGCTCGGCGAGAATAGGGGTGCCCGCGGCGACACGACCAAGGAGGGGAAGCTCAGTCACGCCCCGTGGGAGACGACCAGGGCCTCCCTGTCCCCTGTGAGAGCCGTTTGCGTCAGCTTGGGCCGTTAGCGTGTGCGCGTCATGGCCGATGACCGTCAGCGCTCGCGCTGAGGAAGGGTCGCGTTTGATAAAACCCCTGTTTTCTAAAGTATTGAGATGGGAGTGAACGGTAGATGACGACGAGAGGCCAACCGCCTCACCTATCTCTCGGACGGAAGGTGGATAGCCATTTTTTGTAATGAAACCTCTGAGAAATTCGAGAATTGCCCGTTGCCGTTCAGATAATTCGGTGCCGATTCCCATAACTGCTCCAATCTCTGATTAGTAACAGTATAAACCAAGCCACAAAGAAAATCAAACATATGTTCGATTTTTCTTTGTGGCCAACCTCAGTTTTTAACTTAACAGACCACTAGGATGATTCGGTGTCGGGCGGAGATTCGCTCGGGGTACCCTCGATGGGCATATCCTCAACAGGCATGTCGCCTTCGGCAGGCATGTCCTCAGCGGGTAGTTCTCCTTCAAAAGGCATCTCGCCTTCAACAGGCATGTCGCCCTCGGCGGGCATACCCTCAACATCCTCGGGGTTAGCGGTTGGTTCGCTTTCCACTGGCTCCGGCGCTGTGACGAGGGGAGCAAGCCGTTCAAGGTCAACGACGACCATCTCGCCGCTCTGGGCGACCAGCTTATAAACAAACACCTCATCGTGGGCATCCAGCTGCCCGCCTTGCGTCAGAGTATAGCTTGCACGGGTGATGATGTAATAGTTTCGTCCGGCGTGGCGTATCTCACCTAAGGCGAGCCGGTGATAAGCGACCAGAGAGTCCGCTCCGAGTTCGGTCATTTTGGCCTGCGCAGGGCTTTCTTTTTTGATGGAAGCAAACATCGTCTGGTCGTCCTGGTTGAGGTAACTGACCCAATCGGAATTGAGCTGGAGCGTGCGTTTGACGATTTGCTCGTCATAAAGCGCGTCCGTCCCATCCTGTCCCGCACCTCGTTTTAAGAGGTCGTTTTCGATAGGCTTCAGATTTGAGGTGTTGACGATGGTCATATTGGGGTAGCTCTCAAATTTCAAAGCGGAATCGTGACCGATTTCGGCGATGGATTTATTGGTGGACAGTTGACCTTGAATGAGCGCTATGGGGTCATCATAGGGAGCCACTTTGGGTCCAGCGCCGCTGAGGAACCCAAGGCTTAGTATTGCTATATCAAAAAGCAAGACAAAGGCGATAAGTCCGATGAGAATCTGCTTGCGACTGAAGCGCCCACGCTTGGATTTCTCAGTGGCCTGAAGTTTTTGTGACCGAATGGGGCCTTGAGAAGACGCGGCCTTCTTTCGCTTTTTCTTCTTGGTCAAAGGGGGCTTTTTTGGCAGGGCCTTCGGAGAAACGCCCTGTGCGTCCGCCGAGCGTTTGAGCACGACAGGACGTGCCGCTTCTTGAGCGACTGAATTGGAAGGAGAAGGAGTGTTTGAAGGAACATTCGGTTGCGGCGTTCCTTGTAGTGTTTGATTATCCATAGTGCCTCTCTGAGCCCCCGATTCCTGCTTTTCGGCCAAACAATAAGCCTACGATATGTGATAGTAGCAGAGGGGCGGATTATCCGCAATGTGTATGAGCCCAAAATAGCTGAAGAGCTATCCAATAATGCTGACTCAAAATTTGCTATACCATTATTACTATACGACTGCCTCGTGCTTTGTAAAGTCTAAGACTTTACGAAGCGCTAGAACTATAAAACCACATTCCCAGCAGCTCGCAAAGGGTTATTTGAAATTTTTTCGGCGGATGCCCTTGCATCGAACAAATGTTCGTAGTATAGTAAAGCAAACAGATGTTCGATTCAAAAGTCTATGGGGCTTTTGAGAAGGGAGGAATCATGAAAGACGAATTGAGAATTGGAAGCAGCGAGGGAATCACTTTATCGGATTTAACCATTGGGCAAAAAATTCTGTCCATTGTAATGACCTGTATCGTGGCGGCGGTACTGATTATTTTGCCAAATATGGTATAGTGCTCCTTTGGGGAGATGACGGTTGGCCTTTGTCTCTCTTGAGAAATTCGAGGATTTCTGGGAGTTCAATGCGTTGCGTGTCTTGTGATTACCCTGAGTCGAAAGTCATAGACTCACGTCCGTCAGATGATGGGCTCTCTGTTCGCAGGCGTCGTGAGTGCCTGGGATGTGGCACACGTTTTACTACCTATGAACGTCACAACGAGTCACCTCTCATTGTTACCAAAAACGACCGAAGCTCTGAACCCTTTGACCGTACCAAGCTGCTCCGCGGGCTGCTCATAGCGACCGCCAAACGCGATGTGTCCGCGAAGCGTCTTGAGGCTCTTATCGATGATGTTGAGTCGGAAATACGTAACACCCTGAAAAACGAGGTGCGTTCCAAGGTTCTCGGCGATATGGTACTTGAGCGCCTGCGTGCTATTGATGATGTCGCTTATATCCGTTTCGCTTCGGTCTACAAAGACTTCAGGGATGTTGATGAGTTTCAGGCAGCGCTCAAGGGTATGAATTAGTGCTTCGTTACGTTAAAAACTGCGTGTTGGAAGTGAGGATTTTTGTTGCTGAACAAGGCGGAAAGTACGGCCCTACTTGTCGTAATGGCGTACTTTTTAAGGCGCAGTGCAGCGGCAAAAAGACCGCTTCAAACAGGTAGTTTTAGCTTTACGGAGCACTAATGCTTACTGTTTCCATCATGCGGCTCGACTCGGCACTTCCGCTGCCCGAGTATGCTTATCCCGGTGACGCGGGGCTTGACCTTCGCGCGGCACAAGACTGCTTTCTCAAGCCTCAGGAACGCGCCCTCATTCCTACTGGGCTGAGGATGGCTATTCCAGATGGATATGCCGGTTTTGTGCAATCGCGTAGCGGCGCGGCGGCGCGTCAGGGGCTTTCGCTGGTCAATAGTCCTGGGCTTATCGACAGTCAATATCGCGGAGAAATCATGGTCATTGCGATAAACCTTGATGACAAAAAGCCCATAGAAATACACAAGGGGGACCGTATCGCTCAGCTCGTTATTCTGCCGATACCGCAGGTAAAACTTGTGGAGGTTGCCACGCTCGATGGCACCGAGCGCAGCGAAAAAGGATTTGGCAGCAGTGGCAAAGCGTAGGCTTCAAGACAGTTGCCCCCGTCGCATCAGTCCCACAGTTGAGAGAGGAAGCTTCATATGAACGGTGAGATGGACTGGTCGTTGTTCTTCCGAAAAGAATTGGAGCCGGTACAGGCCTATCGGCCGGGTCTGCGCGAGGAACAGATTCGACAGATTGCCAAGGCCGACACCATCTATAAGCTCTCATCAAATGAGAGCCCGTTGCCGCCGTTTCCCTCAGCGCTTAAAGCAATGCGGGAGGCGCTCAGTACGCTCAATGAATATCCGGACGGCTCATCTCATCATCTCACTCAGTTGTTGTCTTGGCACTATCAGATTCCGTCTGAACAGATAATCGTTGGCAACGGTTCCAATGAGCTTATCGACCTCATTGCCCAAACCTGCCTTGAGCCGGGTGATAACGTTGTTTATGGCTGGCCGTCCTTTGTTGTCTATCGCTCTTCGGCGCAGATTGCCGGCGCAGATTGCCGTGAGGTCGCCTTGGCCGCCGATGGCTCGTTTGACCTGGATGCTTTGTTGGCGGCTATCGACCAGCGAACAAAAATCGTTACGGTATGCACGCCAAACAATCCCACAGGAGCCGTGGTGAGTGCCGCCGCGCTTGAGGATTTTCTTAAAAAGGTGCCCTCGCATGTGCTCGTTGTCCTCGATGCGGCCTACGAAGAGTTTGTTGACGATGAGCAGGCGGCAGCACCGCTTGCGTACTTTGATGGCCAACGTCCCTACGTTGTTTTACGTACGTTTTCTAAGATATACGCGCTTGCGGGCCTGCGCTGCGGCTATGGTTTTGCTCCTTCGATACTCGTTGAGATGCTGCACAAAATACGCGAGCCTTTTAACGTCAACGCGCTTGCGCAAATCGCCGCCCGCGCCTGTCTCGAAGACGACGAGGAACTCGACAGACGCCGTGCGCTCAACACGGCCGGCAAAAGAAATCTGTGCGCTTGTTTTGAGCGGCTTGGGCTGAAATATTATCCGAGCGAGGCAAACTTTGTCTGGGTGGAGGTGCCGGATGCGGCCGCAACTTTTGACGCGTTGCTGAGCAAAGGTATCATCACACGCCCCTTCCCCGAGGCAAACGGGCTGCGTGTAGGCATCGGCGACACCGCCGGCGTTACCGCAACAATCACAGCCTTCGAAACCCTGTTTCCCACCCAATAGTTTTCCGACGCGTGTCTTTTGAATGGACGGTAGTTTCCTGTAGAATTGGGCTTGAAAGGATGAGTTATGAACAGTAAGGACCTCAAGTTTCTCAAAGAGTTAACCGAAGCGCCTTCTCCGAGTGGGTATGAGGTGCCCGCGGCCAAGTTGCTTCGCGCCCGTCTTGAGAAGAGCGCGGACAGCATAGAGACAAACATCTTGGGAAGTGTGCACGCGACCCTCAAAGGCACAGGGTCGTCACCGCGCGTCATGATTGCCGGGCACATCGATGAAATTGGCCTGATGGTCAAATATATAAGTGATGAGGGCTTCATCAGCTTTGATGCCATCGGCGGTGTGGACGCGGCCATACTGTTGGGCACGCGGGTAAATGTCTACGGGACGGGCAAGGGAGAACCCGCGCTGTTGCGAGGGGTTGTGGGGCGTAAGCCCATCCATCTCATCGACCCCGATGAGCGCAAAAAAGTTACCAAGATGGATAAGCTGTTTATCGACGTTGGATTGGATGGCAAAAAGGTCAAAAAACTTGTTCGCGTTGGGGACCCCATCACCTACGGCGTGGGCTTTGAAACCTACGGGGATGGCTTTGCCGTGGCGCGCGCCTTTGATGATAAGATTGGTGTCTGGATTGCGGCGCGCGTGCTTGAGGAAGTCAAAAAGGCAGGCGGTAGCACAGGAGATATGATAGCCGCGGGAACCGTGCAGGAAGAAATCGGCCTACGCGGGGGCGTGACCAGCGCCTACGGTGTAGACCCTCTCATCGGCATCAGTGCCGAGGTGGGGCACGCGACCGACTACCCCGGCATCGAAAAAACAAAGTACGGTGAGGCGAAGTGCGGAGATGGCCCTCTCATTGGGCGCGGACCCAACATCAATCCCGTGCTCTTTGAGCGTGTGGTCGCGGCTGCCGAGGCAGAAAACGTTCCTTATCAGATAGGGCCGGAGCCGCGCGCGACGGGCACCGACGCGAATCCCATACAACTCTCAAGGGGTGGCAAAGTCGCGGGCCTCATCTCCATTCCTTTGCGCTACATGCACACGCCGACCGAAGTACTCAAACTCACAGACCTCGATACCGCGGTCAAAATACTCACCCGCTTTGTTCTCGATTTGGACGAGACGGTCGACTTCACCCCCCGTTGATTATGGCAAAACACCAGGATGAACATAAGACGGTCGCAAAGAACCGCAAAGCCTTTCATGAGTATTTCATCGAGGAAAGTTTTGAGGCGGGCATAGCGCTTGTGGGGACGGAGGTTCGCTCGCTCAGGGAAGGCGGTGGCCAGCTGACCGATGCCTTTGCCCTCATTCGGAACGGGGAGCTGTGGCTTCATGGCCTGCATGTGAGGCCCTACAGCCATGGCAACCGCGCAAACGTTGAGCCGGACCGCAAGCGCAAACTTCTCATGCGCCGCAAACAGATACGTTATCTTAAAGAAAAAACCCAGCAGGCGGGGATGACACTCGTACCGCTCTCCCTGTATTTTAACGAAGCGGGCCTCGTAAAAGTTGAGCTCGGCTTGGCGCGCGGCAAGAAAAACTACGACAAGCGTGACGCGATGGCCGCCCGAGACAGCAAGCGGGAAATTGAACGCGCGTTTAAGGAACGGAGTCGCGATGGATATTGAGCAAGCTTTTGAAGGCAGCCTCCCTGCAAACCTGAATGAGGCATGTGCCGCTTGGACACAGGTGGCTTCTCGTTGCACGCATTGTGGTTCTTGCCAGCCGCGCTGTGAACTTCTCAAAGACCGGACGCTTGACATCGGAACCATCGCCTCCAAAGGGCAGGAGCTTTTTGCCACTGTTAACAAAGCGACTCAAGCTCAACAAGGCGAGCTCGATAGTGCGGCTCTCAAAAGCGGTATACGTCGCTTCATCGCCGAAGAGCCCTCGTTGTATCAGGCTTTGCGCGAGTGCTGTTTTTGCAATCACTGCACGGCGACCTGTCCTGTTGGCATGGTCGCCTCGCAGACAACGCGCCCGTGGCGGCAGCTTTTTGCGCTTTCGGGGGATATGCCTGAGGGGGATTCAAAAATTGTCTCAGTGGATAAAGAGTGGCATATTTTCAGCGTTTACCGGGCGGTGTATGGCATCGCGTATCCGGAGTTTTACGACCTCGCCTCACTTGAGCCAGGCCAGGTAGATACGCTGTTTTTTCCCGGTTGCGCGCTCGTGTCCTACATGCCCGAGCTCGTCTCAGCGGTAGGAACATGGCTGAATGCTCAGGGCTTTGTGTGGGCGCTCAGTCAGTCATGCTGCGGCAGCCCGCTCATGAGTGCGGGGCTCATCGAGCGTTCGCGAAGCCTGAGGCTCAAGCTGCTTGGACAGATACGGCACGGTGGCATCAAACAGGTCATCACCGTCTGCCCGGGATGTGACGAGGAACTTTCTGAGGTCTTTGGTGATGAAGTCGAGTTTAAGCCTTTGTCCGAACTTTTGGCGCAGCAACACGCGACGGTTGCGGAGCAGACGGGCACGTTTACCCTTTTTGATTCCTGCCATGACCGAACGAACACCCGTCACGGTCGAGCCCTCCGTGCTCTGCTGGCTGAAAACGGCTGCACCATCCGCGAAATGGAGCACTGCGGCAAAAACACCCTTTGTTGCGGCGCGGGAGGGGCGGTCAGTGCCTTTGCTCCTGAGCTCAGTGCGCGACGTGTGACGCGGGTTCTCGATGAGGGAAAGGCAACGACAGCCGATACGCTGGTGAGCGCCTGTCCCACCTGCACCTACACCCTGGCCCAGGAACTTCTCAACAAACAGTGGCCCTTTGAGCAACGCAACTACCTCGAACTGGTTTTCGGCGAGCGCGTTGATTGGTCTGCCATCTTCGAGCGACTCCAAGCCATGTGGACCGGCGAATACGGCGAGTGGGTCTGCCAACAACTGCTGTAACGTAAGAAACTCGGTGTCTAAGGAACTGCTTCTCTCAAGGTCCAAGACCAGACTGCGTCGCGGAGGAATTCGGCGGCGCCAGGGGCTATCTTGTCTTAGTACTCCTTGAAGCAAGGGTCGCTCACATACATCTGAGTCACACCTCGATGCTTTTTTGAAGAATAGTCCGGCCAGAAGAAGCAGAGCCACTCTTTGTGTAGTTCAGCGGCTTTCT
>JAISFJ010000083.1 GCA_031263665.1 Coriobacteriales bacterium | reverse complement strand
TCCAGGGCAATTTGGTATTTATGCGCAAAAGGGCCCAAGACGAGGTTTGTTGTCACGCTGTCATTTGACCGCACCAAAAAGTCCATACTGGCCCACTTGTCCGGATGCCAGGGATAGGTTTCCTGCGACCTGCCAGGGACGGTGTACTTCAGGTTTTCGGTGTTATTGGCTTCGGTGCTCTTGGCATTGTCCGTGAAGTTAAGCGTAATCAGCGAGGCGTAGCGCTTTGCCGACCAATCATAAAAGGTGCCCGTCTTGTTGAGAAGCCCAGGACTCGTCGATGCTGCGCCCGATGCCAGGCGAAACAGGACGTTTTTTCCGGCGGTGTTGCTTATCGCCAGCCCTACAACTCTTGTGTTGTCACCGCTGGTGGCGCTTGAGTGGGGACTCGAAGCGCTCCCTTCATGACCGTCTCTTTCCAAGGGGTCGATGGTTATTCGTCCGTTTATGGGTACCATAAAACGTCTGGTATCATTTTTATTGTTGGAAGAAGAGGACGAGTTGGCTGGATAGGTCTCTGTTCCGAGGACATTGCTGTTATTGGTCTCGCTGCTATTGCCGCTGTCCGTCGTAGATGGTTTTTTGGTGAGGTCTGAGTTTGTCCAACGCGCCTCATAGGTGCTGGTCGTAGTTTTTATGTAGCTGTTGAGCAGCGTCTTATCCGTTTCATTGTAGCCAGTATTATCTTTTTCGTTGCTGTCATAAATCGCCACGATGCCTGTTGACTTGATGGCTTTGAGCTCGTCTGCCCGCTTGTCGTATTTTGTGCCGTCATAGTTTGAGACAGCCAAATCGGCTCCGGGTGAATAGCCACTTGCTTCTTCGCGGGTTAAGGTGAGGGACACCGTCTCGCTCACGCCGGCAAAGACCGCGGTCGAGGCGATTTTGAGAGTGCTTTTCTTCGAGTCGACATAGCGCAGGTTCACCGTACACGTGCCGACTTCTGCGGGAAGTCCGTCCTCTGTGATGTCGATGTTGTTGGGGTTATCCCCAGGGCCGGGAATGGTGCCGAGCAGTTTTTCGGCCTTTTCTTTTTTCGCGTTGTCAGCCGTGCTGGTTGTGAGCCAATCGGCGATGGTGTTTGTGGAGGATAAAGCCGTGTAGTACGCCTGTTGCTGCTCGTGGCGCGTGACCGAAAGCCCAAACCTGCTACTCGTCGCCGTTAAGCCGATGCCCAACACGACAACCAACACCAAAATGACGACCATCACCCATACGAGTGTCGACCCGCCACGCAAGGCCATCCGTTGAACCCGCTGCTTTATCATACCCACACATAACTCCCTGTTCTCGATACTTTTCTAAATTATACCGTCAATTCCCCCCACTTTCTACGCATCTACCACGCCATTCAACCGGGCGAAAGGCACATAATGGGGACAGTTGAGGGGTGGGAGTGTTGCGAGAAAGTGGCGCGCCCGGCAGGACTCGAACCTGCGACCAACAGATTAGAAGTCTGCGACTCTATCCACCTGAGCTACGGGCGCGCGTCGATAAATGCTGGCTGCCGGTAAGTACTGGAGCGGCAGACGGGACTCGAACCCGCAACAATCAGCTTGGAAGGCTGATGCTCTACCAATTGAACTACTGCCGCTCGCGAAAACCAAGCGCTAGCAACACTAAAGGAAATGAGAAGATAATTCAAGTGGACGCGTCACGTCGCGATGATTTCGTCATTGCCAGTGAGTGCAATGACGGAGAGGTTGCTATGCTCCCTTTGTCATTTTTCGGATATGAGCTTGAAGAAGGTGATGGTTCCGGCTATTACGGTGAGGGCAATGCCGAAGGGGAGCATGGTTACGCCCCATTCGAGCAGCGACGGCACATAGGCAAAAGACGTGCTGAAAAACGCGCCGGCCAGGTCGGGGCGACCGGTCGACAGCGGCACCACCCATGGTTTTATCGAAGCGCCCGCCACGTTAAGGGACAGCGCTGGCTCGTTAAAAGCGGGGTAGAGCAGCATCATACGATGGGCGAAGGCGCCGACAATCACCAGTATGCTACCGATAAGCAGCGCCGGCCGATTATACGAAAATCGCCTCATGAAGAACATAATCATGGCGATTGCCGGAAAAATCAGCTCGGCCAGATACAGCGCTGCGTATTCGTTAAAGAGGATATGCACCAGTTCCTGGCCTTGAGTCGAGCCGTTCCAGGCGTTTAACAAAAGCTCAATTAAGGTGAAGAAAAAATGAACCACGAGCGCACCTGCCACTACCTTGGCCATGATGTTAAAGGCGTCTGCGTGCTCGGCGAAGCCCCGTTTGCCTACAGTGAACATGCAGATGATGAGCACGAGTGCCGAGCCAGAAGCCACCGCCATCGCAACAAAGTCGGGCGGGAGAACCGCCGTATTCCACCAGTGGTGCGAAACCTGCGTAGCAAATATGAGCGCCGTCACCGTATGGATGAGCACCGCAAAAGGTAGTCCAACAAGCGCTACACGGCGAGACCATTTCTTCGAAAAAGCCTGTACCTCTTCGGCGGGGCGCTTCTTCGTCCACGCGGCCAAAAAAAAGCCGTCTTTCTGCCACTCGGGAAGCATCTGCATGTAGACACTCAGGAAGGTGATGATGAGATACGCCGTCACCACGCACACATCCCACAGAAGGGGAGACATGAGATTGGGGGTCAAAAACAGAAAGAAGATATTTTGAATGCTTCCCAAATCGAGCAGCACCATCACGCCCGCCGCCAGGATGCAGCCAAAGGCGGAAAGCGAGGCGATACGGGAAAAGGGCTTCAGTTTCTCCACATTGAATACGTATATCGATGACGAAATAATCATGCCGCCCGCGGCGACGCCCACAAAAAAGGCGAAGGCGGCGATGTAAAGCCCCCAGGAAAAGGCGTTTTGCATATGAGTGACCTCAAGGCCATTGGTAAGCTGCATAATCCACGAAAACAAGCCGATTGCGCAAAGCCCCAGGCCAAGCCCAACAAGGGCACGTCCTGAGCGCGAAAGACGCTGGTAAGAATGCATCATCATCACTTCCTTAACTTCCTGAAGAGAGGTAATAGACTTTGGGCTCGGTGCCAAATTCTTCTTTCAAGCGATATACCTGGCGCGTTGCGATGAGCTTGCTGACCTCGGAGGTGGGGTCATCCAAGTCACCATAGAAGCGCGCTTTGCCCGGGCAGGCCCGCACGCAGGCGGGAAGTTCGCCCTCACTCGTATACTGAGCGCAAAACGAGCACTTCTCCGCGACGCCCTTATGTCGATTTTGCGTGTATACCAGATGTGCGGCTTTCCCTTCGCGGCAATCGAGCGGATAACCACTCACGTATCCCATCGTCTCAATCTTTGCGGTCTTCGGGTCGCTCCAGTTAAACTGCCGCACGCCGTAGGGGCAGGCAGCAAAGCAGTAGCGGCAGCCGATACACTTTTCGTAATCGATGAGCAGCTCGCCTCCGCCGCCGGTATGGGTGGCGCCCGTCGGACAGACTTTTTCGCAGGCGGGGTTGTCGCACATTTGACATGAAATCGGCAGAAATTCCATTTTGAAGTTGCCGTTGTCTCCTACTGCCGCCTGATGCTCAACGCTCCCTTGAGTAAACACGCGGTTCCACCAGGTCCCTGGGGGAAGCGAATTATGTATCTTGCAGACAACGGCGCATGTTTGGCACCCGATACACTTCTCCAAATCGATGACCATACCGTTGCGCATGGTTATCCCACCGCCTTTCTGACATCGCAGAGACATTCGTTCCAGTTAGTGTTGGGCGACCACATCTGCGGCACAAAATAGACTTCATGCGTTGGTTTGATATGGGGATAGATGAGCGTGTTGTAAGAATTGCCCGTATAGGCGCTCCACCAGCCTTCCTCAAAAATCACCACGTTACTTCTGATTCCCGGGTCGAGTACGGCAAAGCCGGTAACCGAGCCACGGTCATTGTAGACTTCGACCTCATCGCCCGCTTCGATGTTTTTTTCCGCCGCGATAGTGGGGTTGATAAAGGCTTTGGGCTTTTCGTTTTGCAGCTCGAGAAGTGTGCGGTTGTTGGAGTGGGTCGAATGTACGCGGTGGATGGAATTGCGCGACAGGTAGGCAAACGTATAGCGGTCGCGAATAGTCGGGTCGAGGGCATATTCCGATTCCTCAAACGGCGGCTTGTGGACCGGCAGGGCTTCGCCGAGCTTGATGAACGTATCCTCGTCTTTGTAAAATTCGATGCGCCCGCTTTTCACAAACTGTGCCGTGGTCTCTATCTTTTCCGGAAAACTTTGCGGCGGGAAGGGCACTTTGTGGTGAATCTGGTCGTAGAAGGGGATGCGTTTGTCGCCGGGATTGCTGTGGCGCAGCTTCACCGGGCCTTCGCGCAAATGCTCAAGCGTGATGCCTTCCACCTCGGTACCACCGGTTTCGAGCAGGAGCTTGATAACCTCTTCTGCCGCAGCCTCAGGTTCGAGGTGGTCGTAGAAATTCTTCTCGGTTCCGGGGCAGACGCGGCGGGCCAGTTCACGAAATATCCAAAGTTCGGGCTTGCATTGCCCCAGAGGTTTTATCGCGGGCTGCATGAGCTGAAGATACTGGTGAACCGGAGACGATACCAGCTCGGTTTTCTCATACCACGAAACGCCGGGGAGAAGGATGTCGCTGTAAAGGCTCGTCGTGGTCTTTTGGAAGTCCAGGTTGATAACGAGCTCCAAATCGCCTTCTTCGACCATCTCGCACAAGCGGTTATTGAGGTTGTGCTGGTCAAAGGGATTGCCGCAGTATACTATCCAGGCCTTGATGCCGTTTGTCGGCATGGGTGCGGTCATGGTTTTTGTGGGGCCATGTACCAGGTATTCGAAGGGCATCCACGCGGGGCCTTTGCCGTCGAACTTCCACCAGGCGCCGCAGTTAAAGCGCATACGGTATTGTCCGGCGTAGGTAGAAAATCCACCGCCCGCATTACCGATGTTTCCGGTGAGCACGGGCAGAAGTGACAGGGCGCGCCCCTTCAAATCGCCGTGATACCACTGGTAGTTTGAGGCGCCGTAGATTATGTGGAGCGGACGGGTCGTCGCGGCTTCGCGGGCGATGCGCACAAGGTCATCAGCTGGCATATCGGACTCATCTTCTACCTGTTGGGGCGTGTAGTTTTTGAGTTGTTCACGCAGGAGCGTGAAGGCGGTTTTTGCCGATGCGGTTGTACCGTCTTTGAGTCTCACTTCAAAGCTGCCCTCAAGTTCGACTGAGCCGGAAAGCTCAAGCGTCGTTGGGTCGACGGCAGCAGGGCTTCCATCCGCGACGTCAGCATCGGTGGCAACAACATAGGATTCACGGTATTCGGGAATGTCTGCCGGGGCTTCGATGTCGGCCACTTCTGTCGCGGTGAGTTTTTTGTTCGTGGCGGTGTTTATCAAAAGCGGCAAATCGGAATAGGTGATGACAAAGTCGCGGTCGTATAAATCTTCGTCGATAATGACCTTAGCCATTCCCAACGCTACCGCGGCATCGGCGCTCGAATCAATCGAGAAGTATTCATCAGCCTTTGAGGCGGTGACCGAATAGTTGGGGTCAAACACCACCATCTTTGCGCCTGCCTGCCTTGCCTCAGTGAGAAAATGCGCGTCGGGGATACGGGTGGCGGCCAGATTTGACCCGAATACCATGAGGTAGCGTGCGTCTGGCCAGCAGTAGGATTCGAGCTCTTCGCTCTGCACGCCAAACGTTATCGGTGCCGACATGGGCAAGTCGCCGTTCATGTCATAGCCGCCGTGCATCGTCCAGCCATTGATTGAGGCCAAACGCGACAGGGCTCCTTTGTGCACATGCCCGGTCGCGGCGACCTGCACCATGCAACCCACGGAATCCGGGCCGTAGGTATCCATGATTTCACGCAGGCGACTTCCCGCTTTGTCGAGCGCCTCGTCCCAGCCGACTTCCTCAAACTCGTCTTTGCCGGGTGCGCCCGTACGAAACATCGGCGCATACAACCGCTCGGGGCCGTGTATGAGATTATTCATGGAAAGCCCTTTCAGGCAACCACGCGGATTCATTTCCTCTTCGGGATAATCGGCCGCCTGGATGATAGTCTTAATTTCGTTGTCCTGCACACAGGCCACCAAACCGCAGCCACCCGTGCAGTTTGGCCCACAGGTCGAGCGTGTATAACTCAATGTCGAAGGGTTGTTCTTCGCGCTATCGGTCGCTGTTTTCGCCGCTGCCTCTGTCTTTGCGTCTGCGCCCAGCTCTGCGCCCGCCCCTGCTCCCCCCGTTGCCGCGCTCACGGTTTTTCCGATACCTGCTCCAAGCATCGAGCCGATTGCTACGCTGCCGGCTGCCGCGGCGCCTGCTTTGAGAAAGCTGCGTCTGCTCACATTTTGTGCCCTTTGTTTCAGCATGGACTTCTCCGCTTCTCGTGCCTGCTTACGCTGTTTACGCGTGTGGGCTCGCACCCCATGCTCATAACGGTACATGCCAGGCGCACAAAAAAATATCGGGGAACTCCCTCTATCACCCAAGGGGATTCCCTTAAAAAGTACCGGGCAGATTTATCGGAGGATGCCTTTTTTGAGTGCGTATTCGACCAGTTTTGGCCTGGTTTCTACACCGAGTTTCTTCATGATGCGCGCTTTTTGACTCTCGATGGTTTTCACGGAAACAAAAAGCTGCTCGGCGATTTCTTTATTCGCGTAGCCGTGGGCCACGAGCGATACGATTTCTCGCTCCCTTTCGGTGAGGTCGTCGCATTGCGGCCCGTCGCCGTCCGTGCCCTCGCGGTAACGGTCGAAAAATCCTGTCATCATGGCTGGGTCGAGATATACCTCCCCGTCATGGACGGCTCTGATTGCCTTCAGCAGTTCTTCATCGGATGAATTTTTTAAGACGTATCCCCGCGCGCCGATTTTCAATACGCGGGAGAGGTATTCTTGCTCGTTATACATGGTGAGGGCGATAATTTTTACCTGGGGAAGGTTTTCGGCGACCTTTGCGATTAAGGATATTCCTCCTTCGCCAGGGGGCATACTGATGTCGGTTATGAGCACATGGGGTTTGGCCTGGCCCACCACGCGGTACGCTTCCAGCCCATCGGCTGCCATACCGACGACCTCCATATCCATTTGCTTGCCGATAATCATGGCAAACCCGCTACGCACTACCGCATGGTCATCCGCCAAAACTATACGAATCATAAACCCGCCTTTCTACCGCTTTGCGCCTTAGGGACTGCTCAACAATAATCTTTACAAATCTTGCGGCCAGTTTGCTCAATCTCTGTGTTGGCGAAATGGGGCATTACCGCTAGTAGTACCCCATTTCGCCGCCTTGACCTTGAGCAAACTGACTCACAATCTTTTGCAAAGATTATTATTTCACAGTCCCT
>JAISFJ010000062.1 GCA_031263665.1 Coriobacteriales bacterium | reverse complement strand
GCGAAACAGGGGCGTGACCGGCACATTTGCAATGACAGTCTTATCGAGAAGGAGCGACACGGTGGCCACAAGAAGGATTGCTCCGTAGACACTTTTCTGCTCCACCTTCTTGTTCCAATGCTTCAGGCGGATGGTGCAGATAAAGACGCCCAGCATCACCAATGCCGTGCCGAATGATGTCATGATTCCTATGGAGTTTGCGGAAAACTCCCCGACAGGCTCATAGTTGACCAACGAGATGGTCGCCTGTGAGATTGACATTCCCATCACGTAGGGGAGTAAAGCAAAATAGGGCTTCAGTGAATTTTTCGTTCCTCTATTCGACACGAACAGGCCTTTCTCCAGGCTTTACGCAAACGGCCTTTTGCTGTGGCGGACAATGATAAACCTGTTTTGGAGAGCGCCTTTAGGGAAGCACTGATTAAATCATGTTGCGCCAGGTGGCGCAACAGCAGCATTTAGTCATCACTTTCCTAGTAGCCCCTAAAAACCTCTTGCATACCATCCAAAGGTGTCCCGGAAAAGAAGGGCATTTTTGGTACCCTCGCAATTCCCAGATGAGGATTTTCTCATTTTATGATGCTGCCGCTGTCCCCAAAACAGGGTATTTTTCCAAATAGCCAAGATACCAGTGCTTATGTTTTGCAGTGATGGGGTCATCAGGTACATCTCACGCTACTACGATAATCCGATAAAAATCCATGAAGAAAGTATACCCCTATCAGGTTACATCAATGAAGTGCGGCGGAAAGTTTTTATTCACTATGCCATAAAATTAATTTGAAGTGTCCCCGTATCAGGGGACAAGGGCACCACCGCGCAACACTACTATAGCAAAGTATCAGATTTGGATAAGGTAGATTTTGAGAACCTAGGAGGTAATCGATGGAGAAAGCATGGGCGGTTTGTCCTTATTGCGGAGCAGGCTGCAAACTCAATTTGTTGACGGAAAATGGAGAAGTTGTGGGGGTTGAGCCCCTTGATGGGATAACCAATGAGGGAGAGCTTTGCCTCAAGGGTTATTATGGATTTGATTTTATCAACGATACCAATATACTCGTTCCCCGTATCTTGCACCCTATGATACGGCGTACGAAAGGCGCTCCTCTGGAGCGGGTGTCATGGGATGAGGCCCTTAATTTTACGGCTGAGAATCTTTCCCGTATCAAAAAGCAGTATGGTCCGCAATCCATCATGCTTACCGGTTCGTCTCGTGGTCCGGGTAACGAGGCAAACTATGTCATGCAGAAGTTTACTCGGGCTTGTATTGGCAACAACAACATAGATAACTGCGCGCGAACCTGTCACGGCCCTTCGGTCATCGGTTTGATGGATACCGTCGGCAGCGGCGCCATGACCGTTTCCATCCCGCAGATGGAAAACGCGGACTGCGTATTCCTCTTCGGATACAACCCTTCGGCCTCGCATCCAATCGTGTCTCGCCGGATAGTGAAGGCTAAGGAGAAGGGTGCCAAAATCATCGTCGCAGACCCCCGCGTTATCGAAACCGCGCGAATCGCCGATTTGTACCTTCCTCTTAAAAATGGCAGCAACCTCGCGATGATGAATACGTTTTGCAATATCGCGGTCACCGAGGGCCTCATCGACAAGCAGTTCATCGATGGGCACTCCCATGGCTTCGATGAATGGTGGGAGACCATCAAAAACTACACGCCCGAGGCGACACAAGACATCACCGGCATCGACCCGAAACTTGCGCGCGAGGCCATCCGCATGTATGCCACGGCCGAAAATTCCATCATCGGATGGGGCATGGGGGTAACCCAGCAAAAACAAGGCGTCAAGACCGTCCACACCATAGCGGCCCTGGCCACGATAACCAATCAGATAGGCCGCCCCAACTGCGGCTTGGCTCCGGTTCGCGGTCAGAACAACGTGCAGGGAAGTTGCGATATGGGAATGTGGCCGAGCTTGTATCCTGGCTACCAAAAGGTCGAGGACCCAGCCATGCGCGAGAAGTTCGCCAAGGCCTGGAATGTCCCGGTGGAGCAGCTTTTGTTGGAGCCTGGATTTAAGCTCACCGATGTGCCCCATGGCGTGAAAGAAGGAAAAATCAAGGCATTTTACAACTTTGGTGAGGACCCGCTGCAAACCGAGCCCGATTCCGGCGACATGAAGGAGACTTTGGAGAGCCTCGAGTTCTTTATCAGCCAGGATATCTTCATGACTCAGACTACCGCGCTTGCCGATGTGGTGTTTCCCGGCACATCTTGGGGAGAACACGACGGCGTCTTTACAGCATCCGACCGCACCTTCCAGCGCTTTACCGCCGCGGTGCCACCTAAGGGCGAGTGTCGCCACGACTGGGAGATATTCGCCGACCTCTCAACCCGTATGGGCTATTCCATGCACTATAACAATACCAAAGAGATATGGGATGAAATCCGCTCGCTCTGTCCAAACTTCGCGGGGGCGACCTACGAGCGCATGGAGGGTGTCGGATATGCGCAGTGGCCGATTCCAACTGAGGACCATCCCGGTTCTCCCAACCTCTATCTCGGAGGCAAGTTTAACAAGCCGGATGGTAAGATGCTGCTGATTGCCCATGACTACATCACGCCGACGGAGCTTCCCGATGAGGAGTACCCACTGGTGCTCTGCACCGTCCGGGAGGTCGGGCATTATTCCTGTCGCTCCATGACTGGCAACTGCAAGGCGCTCAGTTCGTTGGCGGAGGAGCCTGGCTACGTGTCGGTTCATCCTGACGACGCCGAGGCGCGCGGCATCGAGCAAGACCAGCTCGTGTGGGTATACTCGCGACGTGGCAAAGTTCTCAGTCGCGCCGATGTCACCGACCGCTGCAACAAGGGATGCCTCTACATGACGTATCAGTGGTGGATTGGGAAGTGCAACGATTTGACCATGCATCAGACCGACCCATTGTCAGGTACCCCCGAGGACAAGTTCAGCGCCTGTCAGCTTGAGGGCATCGACGACCAGCTTTGGGCCGAGCGCCATTTGCAGGAGCTTTACATGGATTTGAAAGCCCGTCTGTATCAGGAGGCCCAAGCTCAGAACCAGGCGCCAAAGCAGGCGCCCGCACGACAAGCCGACCCAGTTACCGCCTGAGTCACGGTCACTGTCTAAAATTTATCAGCCTTTCTTACGTTGAGTCGAGTGGGTGCCCCATAACGTCATTCTTGCGAAGCGAGAATCCAGCGAATTGGGCGCCCTTTCTCTTTGCCCAACTTCGCAACCTTAGAGAGCACGCCTTGCGCTTACCTTGGAGGCAAACATACGGCGTGCGACGGTAGTAGACAGGGGACGGTTCTCTGTCTACGGTTAAGGTGGCATCAGGGGAGCAGTGCTGTTTACATCGTGTGTGACAAAACGGTGCCGTCCCTTTTTAAGAGGCTAAAAAACTCAAAAACATCCTTGGTTAAGATTAGTGTTTTTTCTGTCATTCTTGTCTTGACAAAGTGACTTATATGGTCTATGTTAAGGCATAATACTTGACTCCATGGTATTGGAGTCTGGATTATTATTTTTAGTCAAGTTTAATGTTAGAAGTGGAAGCTATCGTTTGAGTAGGCGCGTAGGCGGTTGTTTGGGAAAAGGGACTTTACGTACGACGGACGGGTAGGATACGAAGGAAATGAACAATGCGCTTACTCATAAACTCACGGGGAAGGAGGCGAGAGCCATGTCGCCATAAAAGCAGCTTTTAGCAAGGATTGTGAGTTTTCTAAAAAGGTGGGAAAAACAAGGAGAGGCGGTAACCCAGGTGGTCACGCAAAAGAGAGAAAAAAGCATATTCATAAGGAGCAGGGCGCTTACCGTGTCTCTGATTCTCACGATGTTGGTAGCGATGGCAATGGCGCTCGGTGCTTGCACCCCGCCCACGCCAGAGCCCACGCCGGATACTAACGGCGCTCAGACTATTACCTTCGACACATCGAACACTGCCATTGAGGTAGGCGGGAATGTTGTGACATCTGCTAGTACCGATGAAAACGGTGATTTGACGTTTTCCGTTGAGCCGGCAGCTGGCATGAACGTGTTGTGGGATGACAGTATGGATGCCAGCGGCGACCCCCTGACCATTACTGATAATGGGGATGGCACCTATAGCATCGTTGGTGCTAGCTCTGCTGCTGAGGTCTATTTCATATCCTGGCCTAAGACGCCCAGTGCTACCCCGACTTTTACTGGTGGCGGTACAGAAATTGACCCGTACGAGATTGCCGATGTCGGCGACCTGCAGCAACTGGCGGCGGATGTGTTTGGTGGCAATTTCTATGAAGATAAATACTTTGCCCTTACCGACAACCTGAGTCTTTCCGGTTTTGAGTGGCTGCCCATCGGCGGCGGCGCTGCTCCTCCCGTTGAAGAAGATGAAAAGCTCGTCCCTGTCAGTTTCAAAGGGTTCTTTGACGGTGGCGGATATACGATTAGCGGCATCAATTATGCTCATGATGCTGGCGAGTGGAGCAAAGGCGACAGCATCAAGAACAACATTGGGCTGTTTGGAAAAGTCGATGTGGGTGCCAGCGTCTCCAATCTCACCATCAATGACGGTAGCATCGCTGCCCAGCGTTCGGTAGGCGGCATCGTCGGCGAGAGCTGGGGAACGATAGACAACTGCAAAAACGAGGGAGTCACCATCAGCGCCTCGCAGACTCGAGGCACCGGTGGTATCGCGGGCTCCAGCCGAATTGACGGCACCGAAAAGCCCGCGAGCACGCCGATTATCAGCAACTGCACAAACGCCGCCTCAGTCGCAAATACCTTTGAGCAAGATTCCAGCCCGTCGTCAAACGCGAGGCAGAGTAGCTCAGCAAGCGACAGCGAAGCGAATGAAGATACCTCTAAAGGCGGCTCAGCGGGCGGCATCGTCGGCGAGAACGAGGGTTTGCTCTACAACTCCTCAAACACCGGCGCCATAAGCTCAACCTGGAACGCCGGTGGTCTCGTGGGCTCCAACCAGAACAACGTCCAGCAACAAAAGTATGCACCAGGCGCGGAAGTCATCACCCTCGGCCTCATCGCGAATTCCTATAACGCGGGCGCGGTCTCAGGCGTCTGCGCGGGCGGCATTGTCGGTTACCAGTTCGCGTCGGCAGCAAACGTCTACAACTACGGCGCGGTCACCGGCACCAACGCCGGAGAAATCATCGGTGAACTCAATGTCGATACGACTGACGAGGACATAACCAACGACTACCTCTACTACCGGACAGGAACGACAGTGGTAGCCCTCGATACCTCCGGTGAGTACAACGAAAGCGAGTCAGGCGGAGATTTTGAGTACAGCGACCCGGATGATTTGGTTTACCTTTTAGGCCTGCTCAATACATGGGCAGGGGATGCTGGCAATCCTTACAAGAGCTGGATTGCAGGTAGTGACGAACACCCTACCTTCAATTAAAAGCATAAGGAAAGTTCAACGAAGATTCTGGGTTGTCTCAAAAACCAGAGTCTTCGTTGAATGTTTAGACAATAGGCGAAAATTGGGCGTTTACTGCTGTTGTGTTTGAACAAAAGAAGGGGGGTGTCGGTTAAATCTGTCATGCTACGCGCGGCATGATGGAAGGGAAACTTGAATCTTGGAGGAGACATTTATGTTGATAAAAACACGTGGGTCACGTCTGCTCATCGCGGTCGTTGCCTTTTTCATGTTGCTGGCGTTTGTGCCGTTCAGTACTTCTGCCTATGCGGCGGAAAGTGACGGAGAATTTACCGTAGAAGATGATGTGCTCATCAATGCTGAGGTTGTCGATGATACCTTAGAAATCAGAGTTGACATCACCGATAACCCAGGGATTAGTTTCTTGGTACTTGAACTGATATGGGACCCGCAGCCTCCAACGGCATTCACGAAAACCAAGACCAAGGCAGACATAGTCATAGGGGAAATCTTTGCCGATTCGACCATATCGGACCGCCAGCTCTTATCAAGCAGTTATGCCACATACGATTCATTCAGTATCGGAGCATCTACGGTAAAAGCCTCAGTGGGCGATGGTACCCTTGCGATATTCAAGTACTCCATTACGCCTGATACGCCTGACGGATTCTACAGTGTGGCCGTAAAACAGATTGGCTACATCCTTCAGGGCAGTTCGCGTGTCACAGACACAACACCTCGAACCCTTGACTTCACCGTCTCCCGCCATGAGGCGGGTACACCTGTTGAATCAATTGAGCTTGACCCAGAGGCTGCATCAGTTCCTCTTGGTGGCACGCTTACCCCTAACGCTCATGTGCTACCCGAAGATGCCACCAACAAGATACTCCGCTGGTCAAGCGATGATACTACCATCGCGACGGTGGCAAACGGAGTTGTGACGCCTAAGGCTGTTGGCACCACCACCATCACAGCGACCGCCCAGGACGGCAGCGGGGTATCTGCCAGCTGCGAGGTCACGGTCTATCAGCCGGTGACTTCGGTTGACTTGCGCTCGAAGAACGTCAACATGGGAAACGCCCCCTTCGTACTTGAGGTCGGTGGCACAAGCGAGCTCTTCGCTAACATCCAACCGGAAAACGCCGACAACAAA
>JAISFJ010000057.1 GCA_031263665.1 Coriobacteriales bacterium | reverse complement strand
GAAAAGGTCTTCGAAATCGGGTGGTGGTCTATAGTCGACCCTTGCCGCCTTCTGGTATCGAACCGATTGCTCGAATCTGAAAAATGCCACTGCCTGGAGCGTATACGGTCTTTGCGTGCCACGCAGCCTCCTCAAGGCAACAGACCAGGGAATACTAACCAATAGTTCCCAAGGTTTTACAACACCTCCCATTCTATCGCATTCGGCACACTTCGCACCCTATGAAAAACTGTAACGGACACTCAGTCCCGTCTCCATTAGGGCAAACTGAGTAAACTTCCGTGCGCGACATGCTGGGTGTTTTCTGTCAGAATGGGATGAGGACATCGAGAACGTGAGAACGGGAGAAGTGGGCTGTTTTTATGACTCAAGATTGGATAACACGCAAACCTGACGCGGAGGCCTCGCGGGCGCTTGCGGGCGCTTGTGGGATTTCGTCGCTTCTTGCCCGTACGCTCGTGGTTCGAGGCATTAAAACGGCTGAGGAGGCAGAGGCTTTTCTCCATCCCAGTCTTGAGCGTGATTGGAGCGACCCTGCCCTCATTTTTGGCATGACGGCCGTTGCTGACGCGCTGGAAGAGGCCGTGCGCTCAAACAAAAGAATACTGGTGTTTGGCGACTTTGACGTGGACGGCATCAGCGCGACCGCCTGCATGGTAAGGGCGCTTACCGCTCTCGGCGCCTCACCCAGCTACCTCATTCCTCACCGTCTCGATGAAGGCTACGGTCTGACAAACGCCGTTTTGCGGCGGATATATGAGAAGAATCCCGAGCTGCTCATCACGGTTGATTGTGGCATCTCCTCAAGCGTGGAAGTCGCGGAACTTCTTGCGCGAGGGATACAGGTTCTGATAACCGACCACCATGAAGCCTCGGGGGCCATCCCTCAAAATGTCTTTTTAACCGACCCGAAGATGGAAAAGGATTCTCCCTCGTCCAACCTCGCGGGGGTGGGCGTCGCGTTAAAGCTCATCGCGCTTTTGGGCGAGCGTTTTAACAAGCCGCTGCTCTGGCGTGACCTGCTCGATTTAGCCACGCTCGGAACTCTGGCCGACTTCATGCCGCTGGTTGGGGAGAACAGGGCGCTGGTCACCGAGGGGTTGGCGCTTCTTGAGCGTTCGCCTCGCCCTGGCATAGCCTCGGTCCTCGCGCTTTCAAAACGCGGCGGGCCAAAACTGCGTTCAATTGACCTCTCATTTAACCTCATCCCCCGTCTGAACGCGGCGGGTAGAATGGCCGACCCAACCATGGCTTTGGAGCTTTTGATAAATGATGACCCCGGGCAGGCTTTTGAGATTGCCGGTGCGCTCGATGCCGTAAACAATGAGCGGCGCTCAACTGAAAGCGCCCTGCTCATTGAGGCTTCGGCACAGGCACAGGAGCGCTATCATGGCCAAAAGATACTTATCGTCGCGGGCGAAAATTGGCACGAGGGCGTAAGGGGCATCGTTGCCTCGCGGCTTGCCTCTCGCTACGGGGTTCCCGTCATCGTGTTTTCTCTGGTGGGAAATGAGGCTCGTGGCTCAGGCAGGAGTGTGGGCACGGTCAACATCCATCGAGCCCTTGAACGCGCCGCCGAATTGACCGTGAGGTTTGGCGGGCATGAGGCGGCCGCCGGCGTCACCGTCTTGCGCGAGCGGCTCGATGAGTTTAAGGCGCGTATGGAAGCCATTATGGCCGAAGAGCCCGATGAGGATTTTCACCCTCCCTTGATGGTGGATGCAGAGCTTAAACTCTCCGATTTGAACCAGGAGGCAGTTTACGAGCTCAGCCTTCTCGAACCCTATGGGCCGGACAACACCGAGCCGCTTTACGTGAGCCGCGACCTCATCATCCAAAACGCACGGCCGGTGGGGCCAAAAAAGAATCACCTGTCCTTTGCCGTGACCGATGGCAAATGCAACGCCCCAGCCATCTGGTTTCGCTGTCCCGACATCGAGGCCTTTGTTGGTCTCAAGGACGTCGTTGATGTCATCTACCGCCCGCAGATTGATGAATACAATGGCCGCAAACGGGTAAAGCTCATGGTCACGCAGGTTTACGCTGCCAAAAGCGCCGAGCCCAAATCCGGGGAGGGGGCGGATGGTGAGCCAAAAAGCACCGAGCTCCCCGCTGTTGTTGCTGCCCCCACCCCTGCCGCCGCTGCCAAAAGCGCCGAGCCCCCTGCCACACCCTCTGCCACATCCCCTGTCGCTGCCCACGCCGAGCCCGAACTCTCCGTCCAGCAGCTCGCCGAGGGGATTATCGGGGCTCCTGTTCGGCTCCATCCCGCCCAGGACGAGGCGCTCAAAGCTTTGGAGGCAGGGCAATCGGTCTTGGTGGTCATGGCAACGGGACGGGGAAAATCTCTCATCTTTCAGGTTCATGCCGCGCGACTGGCACGCGCTCAAAAAAAGGCAAGTATCTTCATCTACCCTCTGCGCGCCCTGATAGCCGACCAGGCGGTCCATCTTGCTTTGGGCTTTAAGCGCCTGGGTCTTGTGGCGCGCTCCCTAACGGGGGAGAACACGACGGAAGAAAAAGACGCTCTCTTTCAGAGCCTTTACGAGGGTTCTGTGGATGTTTTGCTTACCACGCCCGAGTTTTTTGGCCTCCACGCCTGGCGTTTTGCGCAGTCGTCGCGCGTGGCCTTTATCGTATTTGACGAGGCCCATCACATCCAAACCGAACGTGGTGCTGGGCGAGAGGGCTATCGCGACCTCAAGGAGCTGCATGCGCACTTTCCCAGCGCTCAGTACCTCGCGGTCACCGCGACTGCTCACGACCGCGTTGCCCAAAGCATCAGCTCCGCTCTCGGCATCGAGCGCGTCATCGTTGATAAGACGCGCCGCGACAATCTGTCCCTTGATGACGCCCGTGCCCTTAAAACCCCTGAACGCGAATCGCGCCTTGTTTCGATTGTGGAACAGGGCTCTAAAACGGTGATTTACGCGAACTCGCGCCCTCAGGCCATCGCCTTGGCCCGCCTGCTCAGAAAGCACGCCACGGGTACGACCGGCACTTCGAGTGCGACCAACATCCCGGGTACAGGCTCGAGTGCGACCACCGCCTTGGGTACGGCAACCACTTCGAATGTGGCCGCCGCTCTGGGCGCGCCCACCACCCCCACCGCCTCGTCCGTCGCGTTTTATCACGCGGGCCTCGAGCGCGCAAAGAGGCGCGACATCGAAGAGGGCTTTCGCACGGGCAAGCTGAGGACTATCATCTCCACGAGTGCCTTTGGCGAGGGTGTCAACATCGCCGACATCTCTCACGTGGTGCTGTACCATCTCCCTTTCAGCGCGATAGCCTTTAACCAGATGTCCGGGCGGGCGGGCAGGGACGGAAAACCTGCGACCGTGCATCTGCTCTACACCGAGGCCGACGCGCAGCTCAACAGGCGCCTGCTCGCCTCCAGCGCTCCTGAGCGCGAGGAATTGGTCGTCTTGTATCAGGCTTTGCGTAAGCAGGCCTTAAAGGGGCACAGCGAGCCGGATACGGGCGTCGCTTCGCTTACCGCTTCCTGCGAGCAGATTGCGAAGTTTTGCCAACAGCGTGACGCTCATCATGCCTTGGACAAAAAGAGCGTGAGCGCCGGGCTTGCCATCTTTGAGGAGCTTGGGCTGCTGGAGCGCGAGAGTTGCGCAAGCCTCGATTCCCCCGTTACTTCCTCCGATACTCCTTTTCTCGTGAACCTGACCGTCAACAAAAGGGTTGAACTTTCCGCGAGTGGCAGGTACCTTGAAGGGAGAGAAGAACTCGCGCTTTTTGAGCAATTCAAGGATTGGGCGTTTAAGGCCAGCGCCGATGAGCTGCGTGAACAGATAATCGGCCCTCTGACACCCTCGGATGCTTTTAAGCCCCCGGCCTTCTCGGATGCCCACAAAGCTCTCAGCGACGCCGGTAACCCGCCTACTGCTGGCAGTCCGCCTGCTGTTGGCGACCAACTCTTTGCTGGTGACTCGCCCTCTGCTGGCAACCAACCTTCTGCCGGTAGTCGCCCGCTGCCGATGGCTGAGAGATGTAGTTGATAGATGATGGATGTGTGAATGACTATGAATGATAACCCACCAAATACGAGCGATGGCCCGCTCGATACCAATACAAGCCCACGTGCCTCCGAATCAAAGAAACCCGCCGCGGTTCCCGATGCCTTCAATCGACTCATTGAGCGCGCGGAAACCTATTTGGGTGCTGATGACATCGTCTGTCTCAAAAAGGCTTATACCTTTGCGAATCGCGCTCATGAAGGGCAGATACGCAAGACCGGCGAG
>JAISFJ010000096.1 GCA_031263665.1 Coriobacteriales bacterium | reverse complement strand
CCGAGAAGTCCTGGTGAACCGCCTTTGCCTTACCGAGCCCCGAGCCCTCAAATATGTCCAGTGAGATGTCGTAACTTTGAAGCGTTGCGACCTGCACGTCGTGATTGGCCTTCACGTAGTCGGCGATGCTCCCCTCAAAACCTTCCTCTGCGAGCTTGCGAAAGCCTTCGTCGATGGGGGAGCCGTAGCAGTCCGTTCCGCAGACAAACAGCACGTTTTCCTCGCCAATTCTGTCTCGCAGAAAGCGGGCAAAAACATCGGCGGGCACAAAAACTCCCCCGATATGGCCAAAATGAAGCCCCTTGTTCCCGTAGGGCATACCAGCGGTGACAACTGCCCGTTTGGGGAAGGTGGGGCGCTCCGTGTTCGTTTTTTCTGGATTCACCAATTCTCCCTATGATTTCTTTTGTTGCGGTACGATGTCAATTCATCGCGGCCTGTTATGATTATCGCATAACGTTTAAGGAAGTGCTGATTAAATGCTGCCCAGCCAGATTGATTGGTGCTTCCCTGAGAGAGCACTCGTTTTGGAAGTTTTGGGAAAGGAACAGGTATGGCAGATTTTGATTTTGAGCAATTCAAAAAAGAGCTGTTAGATGGTGTGGGTAATGCTGCCGACGCGGTTTCAGGAGCCGCCAAAGAGACGGGTGGAGACATCGTTCGGTTCAAACAATTTAACGAGACGGGGCGTGATTTGTTCGCGAGTGGCGCGGTAACAAGCCACGGGGGCAATCTCAGTGTGAGCGATGGTTCGTTCATTTGGGTGTCACGCACTGCCGCGATGCTCGGACATTTGACGCCCAACGATATTGTGCGCGTCGATTGGGAGCCAAGCCCCTTAGACGCGAACGCCTCCATGGAGTTGGTGGTTCATCGCGCCATGTATCGAGCCTTTGCCGAATGCGCGGCACAGGCGAACGCAGGCGCGGGCGCCCCGTTTGGTGTTCGTGCCATCATTCACGCTCACACAAAGCACACGGTTTTTCGCTCTCTGGTTGAGGACTTTATCACGCCGCTCGACTCCGAGGGCAGGCTTTTGCTTGGAAAGAGCGTGCCGGTGCTTAGTCCGAAGAAAACCGTCGCGAGCGAAGAAGTTGCCGCCCTGATGGCCCAACACGTGAGCGCTGGCATTCCCGTGGCCGTCATACGAGGACACGGCCCCTTTGCCTGGGCAGATAGCCTCGAAAACGCCTTTCGTCTCATTTCCTGCCTTGAATATTCGGCGGAGCTTCTCACGCTTTTTGAGATGACAGGACGCAAGCCGAAGTGACGAGGTGCAAAGTGCTATGACGCGACTCGAGTTGTTTGATTACGAGCTTCCCGAAGAGCTGATAGCTCAGTATCCCGCAAGCCAACGTGATGGCTCGCGCCTGCTCGTTATGGACAGGACCACAGGCTCGCTCAGCGACCAGCACTTCTCCGATTTGCCAAAATTTCTGCGGAGCGGCGACGTGTTAGTGCTCAATGATTCGCGCGTCATGCCCGCCCGCCTGTTAGGGGTAAAGCGAGACGGCGGCGCTCGCATTGAGCTTTTTTTGCTGAGACGCACAGGCGAGGGGGAACGCAAAAGCGCAGCGAGTGGGACAGAGCAGAGCGGGACGTCGAGGACGCCGTCCCCTACGAATGTGGCGAGGCCAGGGCAGGGGGATGGCATGACCGTGTTTGTAGGGGATCGAGCGCCCGGAAAACGCACTGCGTTTTCAGCGAGGTCGGGTGGGAGCTTGCGACCACCCCTGGGCAACGGCGTCCTCGACGTCCCGCTCTGCTCTGTCCCACTCGCTGCGCCTTGCGCGTCGGATGAGGTCTTTGAGGTGTGGGAGGTTCTTGCTCGTCCCGCGCGCCGGCTGAAGGCGGGCGATGTGGTGCGCTTTGGCGATGAGCTTGGTGATGAATTGGTCGCGCACGTTCTCCGCAAGACCGAAGACGGCTCGCTCATCGTTGCCTTTGAGTGCGCGGGCTCTTTTTCTGAGGTTTTAGCGCGTGTGGGAAAGATGCCGCTTCCTCCTTATATCCGGCGTGAGGCAAGCTCGCTCGATGTTGAGCGTTATCAGACGGTCTACGCGGATGAGATTGGGTCGGCTGCCGCGCCGACGGCTGGTCTGCATTTCACCGAAGAGCTGCTCAATGAGTTGCGCACGCAGGGCGTGCACACAACTTTTGTGACCCTCCATGTTGGGCTGGGGACTTTTCGCCCCGTGCGAAGCGAGCTTATTGAAGACCATCGTATGCATGAGGAGTTTTATCACATAAGCGAGCAGGCTGCGGCAACGGTCAACGCGGCGAAGCGGGAAGGGCGCCGTGTCATCTGTGTGGGGACAACGTCGGTGCGCACCTTGGAAAGCGCCGCGACTTTGGGCTCGGATGCGGCGTGCACCCTCAGCCCGGGATGGGGCGCCACCGACATCTTTATCTATCCTGGAGGGCGAAAGTTCTTGGTAACGGATGCGCTCATCACAAACTTCCATCTGCCCGCCTCGACGCTGCTCATGTTGGTTGCGGCCTTCTCCAGTCGCGAAAATATACTCGCCGCCTACACCCACGCCGTCCGCAACCACTACCGCTTCTTCAGCTACGGCGACGCCATGTTACTGCTATGAAGACCCCGGGGCAGTGGGACAGATGGGGGACGGAGTGGGACAGGGCAAGTGGGACAAGGGGACGGTTCGGTGACACAGAATCGGTC
>JAISFJ010000129.1 GCA_031263665.1 Coriobacteriales bacterium | reverse complement strand
ACCTCATCAAGTGGGACAGTTGCCCCCGTCCCCACTGTCCCACTCCCGTTGCCCCTGGCCCCGTCCCCACTGTCCCAATACCGTCAGTGACTGTGCGTTATCTCATCGTGCTCTGGGCTCAGCTGTTTGCGGAGTTTGCTGCAGCCGCAGCCGCAGTGGTCGCCGTGGTACTGTTCGTTTTCGATGTTCGAGCCGCTTGCGCCGGGCAAGGAGACCAGCTCGATGGTGAAGGTCAAATCCTTGTCGGCCAACTCGTGGTTGTGATCGAAGAACACGAGGTCGTTCGTTACCCTGTCCACTTTGACCCGAGCTGGGCCGGATGGAGTGGATACCATGATGTAGCTGCCTACAGGTAGTTGTCCGGCGTTGGGAATAGCCTTAAAAGGAGCCTTCTCAATCAGGCTCTCATCATAGAATCCATAGGCTTCGGCAGCCGGGATATGTACCTCGCAGCGGTCACCGACCTGCTCCATCTCGCTGACAGCCTTATCAAAGCCGGGCAACACCTGTTGGGCCCCGACGATGAGCTCCAGCGGCTGTTCGCGCCGATAGCTGTTGTCAAACTCACTGCCATCATCCAATGTGCCCACGTAATGCACCAAGGCTTTCTGTCCGATTTCAATCATCTCATACCACTCCTTTCGCGGTGGTTTGAAATCCCTTTTATTTAACGCGCATCGCACAGGATCTGTCAAAGAACAGTACCTGTCTTTTGTTCGGATTGCCTTGGCAAAAATGAGAAAGTGTCAAAAACGCAAAACACCTGAGATGAATTGCAACTTAACTGATAGCATTCGTTGGTTTTTATGAACTAGCACAGTGGACTGCCCTTTGCTACATTTTTGGAGGTGCTTTAGAGGCGTTCATCAATAGGATCCTAAATACATGCCGTGTCAGGGAAGGAGGCCAAACCCACAATCCGCTCATATCTGCAATGCTCGCAATTCGTTTATTTACGAAAAGGAGGAATGAATGGTAGATCAAACAAGCCAACTAAAGCCGAACAAGACCGTCGTCAGACCCATCGCTTGCGGTGGCACCGGCGGCGACCCGGTGGCAATCGATTCCAAAGACGGCAAGTTAATTCGTTTCAGGCCGCTGCGCTGGGATGCCGAGTACACGGCCGAGGAGCTCAAGGACAGTTGGTGGGAGGTGGAGGTGGACGGCAAGAAGTTTTCGCCGGACATCCGTGACGCGCCCAACTACTTCGCCTTAGCCTACAAAACCCGCGTCTACTCCGAAAATCGCGTCAAGTATCCGCTGAAGCGCGTGGACTGGGAGCCGGGTGGAGACCCAGACAAAATCAATGCTCAAAACCGTGGCCGTTCCAAGTTTGCACGCATCTCTTGGGATGAGGCCTTAGACATTATCGAAGCCGAGTTAAGGCGTATTATCGATTCTTATGGTGCCTTCTCGGTGCTCTGCATCGGTGAAGACGGCCATCGTGAGTCTAAGGACTTGCAGGCAGGTGGCGGTATGCACGCCACCGTCATGAATCAACTGGGTGGTTACACGCGTGAGTCCCGTACACCTGACAGCGTTGAAGGATGGTACTGGGGTGCCAAGCACTTCTGGGGCTCGGGCTCCAACCGTGGTCTCGGCATGATTGCCCCGCCCGAGACCAATTTTTGTTCGTGGAACGTTTGTTATGACATCACTAAGTACTCAGACTTCATCGCTTTTCACGCTGGTGACTTGGAGTTGACGCAAAACTACGCGAGCCAGTTCTGGAGTCGCCTGCTCAAGTACTGGGAGGAGCTGGGTAAGGAGTTTGTGGTCATCGATCCCTTCTGCAATTACACCGCTGTTTGCCACGAGACGGTGAAGTGGATTCCCGTGCTACCCAACACCGATGCCGCCTTGGACTTCGCTATCATGTATGTCTGGCTGACCGAGGGCACCTACGACAAAGACTATATCGACACCCACTCCATCTACTTTAATAAGGTATGCGACTACATCCTCGGCACCGACGAGGAGGGTATTCCTAAGACGCCGGAATGGGCCTCTCCGCTGTGTGGCGTACCGGTTTGGACCATCAAAGCCCTGGCGCGCAAGTGGGCCAAGCACACCACTTCTTTGGTGCACTTCTCCAGCGGCTCGATTAAAGGTCCGTATTCACATGAGCCGGGGCGCACACACGCCTACAAAATCGCCATGCAGGGTCTGGGCAAGCCGGGCGTTCAGCAATTCTTCATGAACGCTTCGGATATGAGCAAGCAGACCCTTTCCAAGACGACGACTGCTCCTTTGTCCATGTGTTCCAAGAGTCGCATGTTCTATCCCACGGTGCAAAGTGTGCCGCGCTCGGCTGTGGCCCATGCCCTCAATGACGGTGAGCTCAAATGGTGGGGTAGTCCCTGTATCGTCTACGTTCCCACCGACGAACAGTTTAAGGAGTTCAACTATCCCGCACCTGCTGACCAGGGTGGTACTGAGATTCACCTTCTTTGGTCAGAGAAGCCCTGCAACATGAACTGTTGGAATGGCGGCTTCAACTATCAGGAAGCTATCCGCACGCCCAAGGTGGAGTGCTTCATCACCAATCACCAATGGCTGGAAAACGACAGCCTCTTTGCCGATTTGATTTTGCCGGTGACCACCTGCGTCGAAGAAAACGACATGGTGGGCGCCTCGCAGATTGTGCCATTGAAGATTGCCAGTTACCAGGTACCGGCCTGCGACACGGTGGGTGAGTCCTTCTCCGATTATCAAATCGCCATCAAGGTTGCCGAGCGTTTTGGCGTGGCCGAAAACATCAACCTGGGAATGACTGACGAGGAATGGCTGGAATATGCCTTTGAGCAGTCCCGCCTGCCTGAGGAGATTGATTTTGAGACTCTGAAGACCAAGCAGTACTACATCCCCAAAACCGATCCTGACTGGAAGGACATGCCTGCCGGTATGCGCAACTTCTACAACGACCCCGAGCAGTTCCCGCTCGACACGCCCAGTGGCAAGCTGGAATTCTGGTCGCAGGCTCTGGCCGACAACTTCCCCGATGACAAAGAGCGCACGCCCATGGCCCGCTGGATTATCGGCGGTCCGGCTGAGGAGGGCTGGACGCACGACGAGACCCCCTTTGGCGAGAAGGCAAAGACCTACCCACTTTTGCTCATAGCCAACCCGGCACGCTTCCGCGTTCATGTGCAAGGAGACGACATCCCCTGGTTCAGGGAGATTGAGACGACCAAGGTGCGCGGCTTTGACGGTTATCTCTATGAGCCGCTCTGGATTTCTCCGGTCGATGCTGAGGCTCGCGGGATAGTAAACGGAGACATCATCAAGGTCTACAACGAGCAGGGCGTTATCCTCACCGGCGCCATGATTACTGAGCGCGTGCTGCCTGGATCAATCATGATTCACAAGGGTTCGCGCGTTGACCCTATCGCAAAAGGTATTGATCGCGGTGGTGCGGCTAACCTGATAAGCCCACCCCGCTCAATCTCCAAGCACTGCGTTGGCTTTGCGGTCTCAGGCTATTTGGCACAGGCAGAAAAACTCAGCCGGGCCGAGTACGACGAATGGAAGCAGAAATACCCCGAGGCCTTTGCCCGCGAGTACGACCCCGCGACCGGCACGAGCTACGCCTCGTGGGTGGAAGGAGGGCAATAATGGCTAAGGTATTTGTTATCGACTACAAGGGCTGCGTGGGTTGCCACAACTGTCAAATAGGCTGCAAAGACGAACACTGCGGCAACGACTGGAGCCCCTACGCCAAGCCCCAGCCTCTCTCCGGCCAGTTCTGGTGCAAGGTAAACCAAAAGGAGCGTGGCGCTCGTCCGCACGTTAAGGTTAGCTATCAGACCACGCTCTGCAATCATTGCGACGACGCGCCTTGCGTAAAGGCTGCTCCCGACGCGGTATACAAGCGTGACGACGGCTTGGTGATTATCGATCCCGAGAAGGCCAAGGGCAACAAAGCCATCGTCGGAAGCTGTCCCTATCACGTCATCTATTGGAATGAAGAACTCCAGCTTCCGCAGAAGTGCACCGGCTGTGCTCATCTGCTGGATGGCGACCATCCCATTAACGTGCCGCGCTGCGTGGACAACTGTCACATCGAGATTATCCGTTTCGGCGAGGAAAAGGACTTTGACCTCAGCGACTGCGAGGTGCTGCACCCTGAGTACGGCACCAAACCGCGGGTCTATTACAAGGGTGGTCTGCCGAAGAAGTTTGTTGCCGGCACGGTTTATGACCCCGATGCGCAGGAGGTCTACATCGGCGCCAAAGCCACGCTTTCGGGCGACGGTGACACCTTTACTGCCACAACGGATGATTGGGGCGACTTCTGGCTTCGCGACCTGCCGGATGCGGATTTCACCCTGACCATCGAGGCCGACGGCAAAACCAAGACCTTGGATGTCTCCACCAAGGAGAAGGACATCGGTTTAGGGGACATCGCATTGGTGTAGCCCGACTATTTTTGATACGCCGGGAAGGCAAGGTTCGCAACGCCTTCCCGGCACTCGGCAACAGGTAGGTAAATTGAGGCCTGAGAAGCTGACTTTGGTACGTAGAAACCGAGAAGTTGACTTTGAAAAATAACGACCCTCCGAGGAGTTTTCCTATGTGTTTCAGACCTGCAGAAATATCGTTGAATAAGTGTCCCAAATGCGGAAAGATGAACAAGCCCATCGCCAAGGTTTGCGCTGAATGTGGAGCCGAGTTGTCCAAGACGGGCCCCGATGTCGAGTGCCCGCTTTGCGGCTTTATGAACCCTCCGGCAGCTAAAGAATGCGCCCAATGTGGTGCTACCGAGGCCGAAATTATGGCCGCCATGCAGAATGGCGCTGTGAAAGCGCCAGTCATGCCCAAGGCACCGGCCCCACCCGGTGCGCCGAATGCCCCCGGTGCGCCAAGGCCTCAAGCCCCACCCGGTGCGCCGAAGCCCCCTGGGGCTCCCGGTGCGCCACCACGGCCTCCCGGTGCGCCACCTGCGTCGCCTAAAGCGTAGCGAGCGCAGAGAAAGAAGGGAGCAAGGCGAGAGAATGTGCGTCGCCAGACATACCAAGCTATGAGATATGTAGGTGAATTAACCAAGTTAAGGAGACACCAATGTATGAGACGATTTTAAACAAGTACGCTACCAACCAGATTTCATATTACGTGGAGGATATGGAGTCGTTCGCTCGGGCGCATTCGGCGCTCTTCGGATCGGGTCCGTTTCTCTACATGGATCCCACGACTCAGACGGTCGATTACCGTGGTCAGCAAATCGAGCTGACCATGAGTACTGCTTTCGGCCAATTCGGCGATCTGCAAATCGAGCTGGTACAGGTTTTGAGCAAACCTAACCCTTACGAAGAACTAGGGCATTATGGCTTCCATCATTTCTCCAACTGGGTCGATGATTTTGACGGGGCTATCAAACAGTTTGCCGAGGTAGGTTTTGAACCGCTGTTCACCATGACTTCTGGCGGCGGACTGCGTGTCGCCTACATCGACCTGACCAGTGTCTACGGGCACTACCTGGAGATTCATGCGCCGGTCGTTAAACCCTTCTGGGACTCAATCGCCGCTGCTGCCAAAGATTGGGACGGCAAAGACCTTTGGAGGAAGCTCGGTGCCTGATTAACATGAAAACAACATTCATTAACAAGACTTTGGAGGGAAAACCATGAGTGAATCCGAAACTAAGAACGCCTTTTTAGCCGCGCCGCAAAACAAGAAAATGCTCACACTGGTGGGGCTTTATATCGGGTTGATAGCCCAGCTGATGACTTCAGTGACCTTCTCCAGTTGGCTGCGCACGGCTCAGACTGAGTTTCCCGATGGCTATCTCTATATATTCGCCATCTCAGTCGGCGGCATTCTCGGACTCATCGCCATGCCGCTTTTTGGTTATTTTGGTGCCAAAAACCCGGCTCTCAAAAAGCCCTTGATCTGCATCTCGCTTCTACTTGGCCTGATCGTGCTGCTGGGTCGAGCAGTGGCGCCTTCGATGATGATCATCGCTTTAGTCAGCGCTTTTTGGGGCTTTGTCAGCGCTGGTATCTACGTCTTGGGGTTTTCGTTGATCCGGGATATGTTTGGACAGTCCAAGGCTGGCCTCTATCTGGGGCTGGTTGGCACGATGAGTTCCATCGGTATGCTTGTTGGACCAATTGTCGGTGGCATGATCATGCAGAGTCCCATCGGTTGGCGTGGTCTGAACGTCATTCTTGCCATCTTGATGGGGGTAGCTCTGGTCATGGAGTTTTTGGGCGTCACCGTCAAGAAGGAAGAGGTTGCCAATCTGGCGTCGCCTAGCCACACCTTCGATGTTTTGGGTACCGCTGGACTGATGATCTTTTTAGGCGCTCTGATTATCATGCTCTCCATGACATCAATTTTTCCGCTGGGCTCCCTGGTCAGTAACGTTCTTGCCGTCGTTGCAGTGATTGGCCTGATTATCCTCATAGTTGACATCAACAAAAAAGATGAGAAGGCCATCGTTCCTAAGAAAGTATTAAAAGATTGGAACTGCGTGATGTTAGCAGTTTCGATTGCGCTGTGCATGATTACCTCGATGGCTCTCACCTATTTCTTGCCACAGTACCTCCCAACACTCAGGGCTGACCCAATTATCCAAGCCATCGACCCAGAAACCAAAGGGTTATCTATGCTTCTGCCGACTGCCTGCGTAGCCGTAGCCAGTCTATTTCTGGGGCCGATTTTTGGCAAGCGGATTGCTAAGGCTGGCAACGCCAGGGGCGTAACAACCATGGCTACCATAGTTCAGTTGGCGGTCTTCGTGGTATTCGCTGCTCTGTTTTTTGGGGTTCTCGGAACGAACGCAGACGGCACTCCAAAAGTACCTTATATCGCCGTGCTGATACTCATGCTGCTTGCTGGCATCTATAATTCGCGAAACCAGGTGTTGGGCGCCGCTGCGCCGCAGATCCAGATCAAGTCGGATATTCGTCTTCAGGCTAATTCGATTGTTCAGGTGGGTCAAAATCTCGGCGGCGGTCTGGCGATGCCGATTTTCGGCTTGGTGCAGGCGGTATTCGCTGCCCCCTTGATTGCGGGCGGCTTGGATAAGAGCGCCGCCACCGTAGCCGCCATACCTTCGGCAATGCCATGGATTATGGTCATCGTCATCATACTCTCAGTTGTGCTGCTGATCACCGGCCTGTTGTTAAAGCCGCTCAAGAAGGATGAATAACTCAAAGTAGTAGTCATCGACAGGAAATGAGGTAGGAGAAATGGCTGTAGAACTGAGGTTGCAGGACAAGACGGCAATCGTCACCGGTGCTGGCAATGGTATGGGTTACGCGACCTGTGCGCTGTTCGTTTCCGAAGGAGCCAAGGTTATCGCGGTGGACTTCCGTGAAGAAGATCTTGCCAAATGGAGCGGCACAGACGGCGTGTTTCCGGTGTTGGCCGATGTGACGAAGCCGGAGGATATTGAGCGTTTTATCGGCGAGGCCAAAACAAAATGTGGCGGTCTGGATATTCTTTGCAATATCGCCGGTATCAACGATTTAAGCTACCCGCTTCTGGAAACCGATGATGTCCGTTGGGATCGCATAATGGATCTCGATTTGAAGGCACCGTTTCGGATTATCCGCAGAGCCGTTCCGTTGATGATCAGTGGTGGGGGAGGCTCGATTATCAACATCGGCTCCTATGCTGCCCTGCGTGGCAACCATGGGCCCAGTTATACGGCTGCCAAAGCCGGCCTGGCTGGGCTGACCAAAAGCGTTGCCTTCAGGCACTTTAGAGAAGGTATCCGCTGCAACATTATCCATCCCGGGGGTGCCCGCACAAACATCGGTGAGCATTCTGGCGGTGCCTATCATGAGGCTCAGGTTGACCTCAGTAATCTCTGCCGCGCCATGCCGGTCAACGGCTACATCGAGCCTGACGAGATCGCCAGAGCCTGTCTTTTCCTGGCCAGTGATGATGCCAAGTTCGTCAACGGCATCGAACTGCCAGTGGACAGTGGCATGGCTGTCTGTTAAAGATTTTTGATCTTGATGGGCAAGTACCAGCCTGCATCTGGTAGTTCCTGGATTATTTTGCTGGTGCTTGCAATGACGATCTGAAGGGGCTGAGTAGACAAGAACAGACTATCAAGAGAAAGGAACCATTATGGCTGAGAAAATGAAAGCTGGTATCTACAAAGCAGGGATGTATTTTCAGGGAAAACTCGAGGCAGAAGTCCAGGAAATCGACAAGCCAAAGGTCGGGCCTGACGATATTCTCGTTAAGACCGTGCGTTCCTCCATATGCGGTTCAGACCTTACCGGTTTTGGCCCAGAGCCGGGTAAGCAGTTTGGCCACGAGACTGCGGGCTATGTGGCGGAACTGGGCAAGAATGTCAAGGAGTTCAAAAAGGGAGATCGCGTCTGGGTGCATCCAGTATATGTTATGACCGGTCGCTATTCCTGTCAGTTGGGCGGCTTTTCTGAGTACATTTTGGTACCAGGGGCCAAGGCGGGTGTAGGTGCTTGGCATCTGCCCGATACTGTCTCCTACGATGAGGCATCGCTGATTGAGCCCTTTGGCGTGGGCACGCGCGGCAAGAATCGGCCCGGTGCTAAGCCTGGCGACAACGTGGTGCTCTATGGTGCGGGTTCCATCGGTCTGCTCTGCATCAGTGCGCTCGTAGCCCAAGGCATTACGCCGGTAGTCGTGGACATAGTGCTCAGCGATTACAAACGCGCACTGTTGAAGAAGATGGGTGTCGTCATTGCCCCGCTGCCTGGCGAGGGCGATAAGTTTGAGTTTTTCACTGAGCATTTCGGTACCCTGCCAGGAAGGCAAAGTGGCACAGCTATCAATGTGGACATTGTGGTGGACTGCGCTGGCGCGTCTAACATCATTGAAGACTTTCTCAAGCTCCGTAAGGAAAACTCAAGGCTTTCCATCGTGGGTCTCGGCAAGCCGCAGGAGTTGGCGGTCGCCAGTCTGATGACTGAGGCCGTGATCATGGGGTCTTCCGGCTACAACGACAGTGACATCCAGGAGGTCATCGACATCCTGGCTTCCGGTCGTACGTTCGCCAAGGAGATCATCACCCACCACTACCCCTTGGAGAAGCTACAGGAGGCTCTGGAAATGGCTGCTGACAAGACTCAAGCCATCAAAGTGGTTATCGATATGGAAAATTGATACGGAGTAAGCTCGCGCGCCTGTTGCAATGAGTATATGCGGCAGGCGCGGATTTTGGTCACGGGAAAGATGTCGCAAGAACAGAGAAGGGGACATGACCGATATCAAAGAAAACCCGTTTGTGCAGGCATCGACGCGCCGTAAGCTCCTTACCTTGATTGGTATTTATGTTGCCGCCTTGATAACTCGCTTCATCTCTACCAGTTCGTTTACCATTTTGCCGATGGCCGCGCTGGATGTTGGTGGCTTGGACATCTATCCTCTCGCTTCGACGGCAAGCGGCCTGCTCAGCATCTGCGCAATGCCACTTTATGGATATTTTGGCTCGCGCAATCCTTCGCTGAAAAGGCCGCTGCTGTTGTTTTCGCTGTTGGTTGGTGCCGTCGTGTTTTTTGTCGAGGCATGTGCACCCAACATGGTCGTCATCATCTGCGCGAATTTCTTCTATGGGGTAGTAAGCGCCAGCATCTTCGTCGTTGCCTTTTCTCTCATCAGGGATATGTACGATGCCAAGCAAGCGGGAATTTACCTTGGCTTCATTGGTACGGTGACAAGTATCGGGATGCTGGTGGGTCCGGCTCTTGCTGGTCTGCTCATCGACGGCTTCGGGTGGCGTTTTGCCTATCACGTCTGCTGGCCTTTGTTACTGTTGGCTGTTGTATTCATTGCGCTGGGGGCCAAAGGGGGGCGTAGCGAGGCTCAGGCATCGGCTCAGGCAAAGACTTTTGATTTGCCTGGCTTAATCGCTCTCGTGCTGTTCCTCCTTGGTCTGACCCTTTCACTGTCTCTGGGGAGCTCATACATCCCCTTTGGCAGCGCAGGAAACGATGTGCTCGTCATGCTGGCTGCAGCATCGCTCCTTGTTCTGGTTTTGATAATCCGCAAAAAGCGCGCTGCCGCAATTATCCCCTCGACTGTTTTGAGAGACCGCAATACGGTTGTTTTAGCGCTTTGTAGCGCGCTCAGCACCTTTTCCACGATGGCTCTGACGTTTTTCATGCCTGCCTACATCATCAACGTTTTGCACGGAAGCGCTTTGCAGGCCGGTTTGGGAACGGCAATCTATGCGATTTTAGGTGTCTTCATCTGTCCTTTTCTTGGCAGAGCAATCGCAAAGGCGCGAACCGCACGTCCGGTCTTTACCATTGGCACAATCGTGCGGGTGGCTGTTAGCTTTATCCTGGCTCTGATTCTTTCTGCGCAGACACCAGTGTGGGTGATATATCTGATGATGTTCATCGCGGGGTTTTACTCGGCGCAGCAAAACGTGACCTTTTCGACGGCTCCGCAGATTCAGATTAAATCCGCTATCCGATTTCTCTCAAACTCTGTGGTCCAAACCGCGCAAAACCTTGGTTCGAGCGTTGGCCTGGCCATCTACACGATGATGATGGCGACCTGGGGAATCGCCGAAGGTTTGCCCAGAGTTCTCATTCTTGCGGGAGTGGTCGCAGTGGTCGCCCTCGCCATCGGCCAATTCCTGAGAAAGGTAGAGGACGAGAGCGAGGCGGAAGCGCACTGAATAGATTGACGCTAAACTCGATTCTTGGCATCGATTTCCCGCTTTTTGAAGAGCTGCGTATAGTCCATCTTCTTAGTTTTCTGCTCGTCAATCAAGCGGCGCAATTCACGCCCTTCTTCCTCATTCAATTTGATAGGAATTTGATGATATTTCCCATCATCGCCGATAAATCGCATCGGTACCAACTGCCTTTCTTGCTACACCCTTACAGCCCGTCTTTTACACCTATGATTTTATCACCCTCCTTGACACATTTTTGTTTGTGAGGGAAAGTTGTTGTTGACGCGTATCTTTTGGACATTTTAAGGGCGCTGCCGTTTGCGTCCATCGTGAGTATGTACCACCCGCTACATGAAGTTCCAGAGTCAAAGTTTTTTGCGACTGCTGATAGCATTATTGCCGAGAAAAACCCGCAGACCAACCTCAAGCGCCTACGCGAAAACGCCGGGCTCTCACAGGCGGAGCTTGCGAAACAAGCCGCGGTGTCTCTGCGCTCAGTGCAAGTATATGAGCAGCGCAACAAAGACATCAACCGAGCGCAAGCGATTACTCTCGCCAAGATTTCCCGCGTACTGGGTTGTGAGGTGGAGGATTTGTTGGAACGTGAATCGGGCTGAGGTTAGGGACAGATTACGTCCCTCATATTTTTGGGTATATTTTATGCGGTTACAAAAACCGAATTGAGTTCTCAGACTGGATACGCTTTGCGTATTCTGCAAATTGCCTCGTCGATTTCTTGGACAAAATGATCTGGTGACTCAATATGATAGATGAAGTAGTTATCGGTAACCATCTTATAGATGTCATAACGTTCAAAAAGGTCGGTAACCTCGGCACCGTTAAGCCCATGTCTATTGCGGTAGTATTCAATTGCAAATATCAGGAAATTGGATTCGTTACTCATGACTGCTCCTCTGGCACCTCAAAGCTACCCGTTTCAAGCTCCTCACGGTAGAACTCAGCAAGCAGAATTGGGCTAAGGTGCCACATGCCTGTTTCTGGTTTGCTGAGCAGTTCATACAACTTGGAATGATAAAATCTTGTCACTTCCTCTGTTTGGCTCTCGGCATCAATGCCCAATTCCCTCAAGACAGAGGGGACTATACCAAGTCCCAATAATGCCGAAAGTCTTTCGCTATCTATCATTGAGCACCCGCTTCATACGCACTGGCGAAACTGAGGTACGATAGTGCTTTATCATTGCAGAATAAGTACTGACTGAACAGGTCTTTGACCTTGAGGCGTTGGATAGCCTCAGCTATAGTCAATTCACCAATCGTGTATAGAGTAATGGTGGCGAATACATCATCGTTGGCAACTGGCCCTATAATTAAATCAGTAACATCGCTTTCGCGACCATACCTACGATTATGGACTACAAACTTTAGCCAGTCTTCGTCTGGGTGCAAATAGTTCCGAACGGTAAGGCCTCGCATGGCGGCAGCGTAGTCAAACTCATACACGTTGACAATAGCCGCGCTGTTGCGCCCACGTCTCTCAAACACCTTGCAAGCGAATTCTTGCGCCTGCTCTTCGTTTGGTGTCGTATAAAATCCCGTACCAAAATCCAGCGTCTTATGCCTGTTGGCAATAATTGGCTTTTCGACTATAAGATTTGTTCCGTGGTAGAGTTTCATTGTGAAACTCCTGACACAGCATCCTTCATGAGAAATACCTTTCGGTGTACCCATTGATAACATGCCTGCATTTTACCACGCACCGCGCACAAGCATGCAGGTCGTTTCGCAAGCTCTTAAAATCGTCAGTTTGAGCAAATCGCCATGGATGGCCTCTTTACTCCGTCTCGAAGATAGAAATACAACGAAGCTCGTGGAAGCACGCTACAGTTAGAGCGCGAATCGTGAATAGGGCTGAGCCATACGTATTGTTTCACTGTCTTTTTTGCTATCATCTATAGCAAGGAAAAGTTGTTGTTGGCGCGTATTTCTTGGGACATACGACGTGCGGTGAATGGGAGGTATTTTATGAAGGCGAAAATGATTCACGAAAATATTCATGTGCTCGACTTGGAGAAGTCGCTCAGCTTTTATGAGAAGGCGTTGGGCCTGCACGAACTGCATTCAGCTGGTCCGGAAGACGGCAGTTGGCGCGTTGTGTTCTTAGGCAACGACACCACGGAGTTTGAGCTTGAGCTCACGTGGAACAAAGGGCGTGTTGAGCCATATAACAACGGGGGAGAAGACACGCATCTCGCGTTTAAGGTCGACGATTTTGATGAGGCACACGCGCTGCACGAATCGATGGGCTGCATAGTCTACGAGAACCACGATATGGGCCTCTATTTCATCACCGACCCCGATAGCTGCTGGCTCGAAATCATCTCGGAGAAATAGCAAGGGAGAAGGTAGGAGATGGCACATATAGCGCACGACCCTCATGCGCGGCCTGATGGCAAGACGACGATGGAGCTTGGTGCGGTTTTGCCGCTCACGGCCGAGGTCAGGCACGACCACCTTTTCATTGGTGGTGTGGACACCGTTGAGCTGGCGCAGGAGTTTGGTACGGCGCTCTATGTCATGGACGAGGAACACATCCGTGTGCAGCTGCGTAACTACCTCGAGTGGACGCGTTACCACTGGAGAGACGTGGACGTGGTCTACGCCGGCAAGGCCTTCATCTGCAAGGCGATGTGCAGGCTGGTCGAAGAAGAGGGCTGCTACCTCGATGTTTCCAGCGGTGGCGAGCTTGCCATCGCGTTGGCGGCCGGTTTTCCGGCGCAGCGCATTCTCGCCCACGGCAACAACAAGACCATTCGCGAACTCACCGAATGTATCTCATTCGGTGTGGGGCGCATCGTTGTGGACTCACTTGAGGAACTCGCTCGAATCGACCGGCTCGCGCTTGAGCAGGGCACCACGCAACCCATTCTCATCCGCGTGACCCCGGGCATCGTGGCCGACACTCACGAGTATATCCAGACCGGTGCCGAGGACAGTAAGTTTGGTTTTGGCCTGCGCGATGGGCTGGCAATGGAGGCGGTGAGAGAGGCCATCGCGCTTAACGGCATCGACTTCAAGGGCCTGCATATGCACATCGGCTCGCAGATATTCGCACTGAACTCCTACGCCAAGGCCATAGAGGTCATCGTGCATTTTATGGAAGAGGTGCGCGCAAAGACGGGCTGCGTGGTCGCGGAACTCGATACGGGCGGTGGGTTGGGTATCGCCTACGGTGTGCCGGACGAGCCCGCGACCATCAAGCAGTACGGCAAGGTCATCGTTGACGACATCAAGGAGCACTGTGAACAACACGCCCTGCCCGTGCCGCGTATCCTCGTTGAGCCGGGCCGCTCCATCGTTGCCAACGCGGGCGTGACCTTATACACCGTTGGCACCATCAAGCACATCCCGGGCGTGCGCACCTACGTGGCCGTGGATGGCGGCATGACGGACAATATCCGCACCGCGCTCTACGACGCACATTACGAGCCGACCATCGCCAACAAGGCCGCCCGCCCTCGCGACACCGTGGTAACCATCGCCGGCAAGCACTGCGAAAGCGGCGACGTCATCGCGGTCGATACGCCGTTGCAACACACTGAAGATGGCGACGTGCTCTGCGTGTTCGCGACCGGTGCGTACTGCCAGAGCATGGCGAGCAACTACAACAAACAAGTGCGCCCCGGCGTTGTCTTTGTGCGAGATGACACCGCACGCCTCGTAGTACGCCGCGAGACCTACGAGGACCTCATGCGCTGCGATGTGGAGTAAACGCGTGAGACGCGAGGACAGGGGGGTGTTGAGTTGCCAGCGCGCGAACTTGTCAACATGACAAGTTGATGATATTCTTTATGAGTCCTCGGTAGAGCTGATAAATGGCGTCTTAAGAATAAGTTCCCTGCAGGTTGAATGGTGGTGGCTCTTAAAAGCGCCTCATTATTGAAAGGAAATTGCAATGGACGCACTGACAGTTGGTGAAGTGAAGGCTCGTTTTTCTGAGGTTTTGGATACCGTGCGTGACGGAGAAAGTGTCACCGTTCTTTATGGTAGGAGCAAACACCCGGTCGCCAAGATAGTGCCAATAGTGGACAAAAGCGGGTGCCGTAAAGTCGGTGTACTCGAAGGTAAGGCGAGCTTTTCAACTGCCGATAACTTCAAATTCTCATCTGTCGAGGAATTTTTAGAGGAAAGTCGATGAACAGGCGCTCAAACTTTCTTATGGACACCCATGTATTCCTCTGGTTTTTGATGGAAAGCAGTCGATTGAGCGATACCGTCTTAGAGATTGTCCGAGATGCTGGTAGCACCGTCTATGTCAGTGCGGTGTCACTGTGGGAGATTTCTTTAAAATACTCAATAGGAAAACTTGAACTCAAAGGGACCGACCCTGACGCAATGCTCGCCGCCGCCTCAGAAAACGGCATACTCGAACTCTCTCTCACTCCTGAAGACTGCGCTTCATACTATTTGTT
>JAISFJ010000049.1 GCA_031263665.1 Coriobacteriales bacterium | reverse complement strand
TGACCAGATTCTAGAAGTTCTTCAGAAACAACTACAAGCTCAGATGCCCGTGTTATTCGGTATTCAGCCAATATCATCCACTGGGCTTTACGGTTGTCAGGCATCGATTCTGATGCCTTCTCGGTCGATGTTGCGGTAGTACGGTAGCGCTTCACGCCAGGCTTCGAAGGTTTTGTAATCCTTGACGGTGGGAGACACAACAACATCATAGGCTAAGCCGAGATCAGAACTCAGTTTTGTAAGTGCGCGTCCGGAACCCTTGATTTCTGCTGGATTCATATCTACGAGAATCATGATGTCGATGTCGGAGTCGTCCTCTTGCTCGCCGCGAGCGTATGAGCCGTAGAGGATAACGTCTTTCAGGTGCTTGCCATAAGTTCTTTTTGAGAACCTTGACACCTCATTCGTTATCATTTTTAATTTATGCTCGTCGCACATGGCGCGGCTCCTTTCCAATCCATTTATTGTATCACGAAGTCATGAGGCAGTTTTACTTGATACAACTGACGCGAAGGATGTGACTGGAAGCGCTACTTCCCTACACAACAATTATGCGATTGAACAGCAAAAATAGGGTTTTCTCACCAATTTTCAAGTAGCAATAATTAAATGAGAGGGTGGCTTGGGTGGCGAAAAATCATTAACGCCCGCTCTTGTTTTGCGCGTCATCTGAATATAGATTGAGGCGGACGGATGTGCTCTGTGCTTACTCTCAGCAAAAAATAAACAAGGAGGTTGTCAGATTGGTGTCTGTCGCTTGCTCGCCATTTGAGGAATCGGTTTCTGAATCCTGTCAGTTGTTGCGGTCAAACCCGCTCAATCGTCCCGTTCTCTATCACATACTCAAGGCCTGCGTCTCTAAGCGTGTGCCGTTACACGAGTTGGAGACTTTTATTCTCAGCTTGCCCGAGGCGAAAAACGCCACGCAACCGCCATATTTTCTCATCCAGTGGTTGGCAGATGCCGGCTCGCTCGATGTCTTTGAACTCGACGGCGAGGGCGATGTCGTCACCGACGAACGCAAGGCGGGATTGAGCACCGACGAAATCGACGACCTTGTGGCTGAAACCGCCTATCGCGTAAACGAAGTAGGGCTGGCGGTCATCGCAAAATTCAATCCCGCAAGTCGTCTTATGAATCTGCTCACGGAGGTGCCAGAGCGCTTTGATACCTATAGAGAAGTCCTCGAGTTTCTCACCAAGCCCCACTCTTTTGCGGAGTGTGACGCGCTTTTACGCGACCGCGACATACTGAGGGTGGGACGCGATGAGGGCGAGCGCCCCTTGCAACCCAGCGTATTCATCGACAAACTGGCTGCCGCAGGTGGCATAGCCTACGGCGACGGATGGCTAATCACCGAGGAAGGGAAGGAGTTGTTAGAAAGCATCAGGGAGCAAAAGAAGCAAACAAGCAAACCGAATTAAGGACTAACCAAATTGAGTATGAAAGGAGTTTGTATGCAAAAAGCAACCTTAACACGCCGCAGTTTTATTAAGGCCGCGACAGCCGCCGGTGCCGCCTTGGCCGCCGGCTCCGCCCTTTCCGGGTGCCTTAAACAGGGGGACTCAAACACGGGAGTCGATGAAGGTGAACGCGCCTTCTATCCAAGTGTTTGCCATGGCTGTATCCAAGCCTGTCCCTGTAAGGTATATGTGGAAAACGGCGTGGTCGTCAAGATTGAGGGACACCCTGACGCTCCTACCAGTCAGGGTTCGATGTGCATCAAGGGCCTCAACCAGATTCATACCTGCTACAGCCCACGCCGAGTGCTCTATCCGCTCAAACGAACGGGTGCTCGCGGAGCGGCCAACGCCGCGTGGGAGCGCATCAGCTGGGATGAGGCCATCGAACTGGCCGCCTCCAAAATCGCCGACACCATCGAAAAATACGGAACCTACGCGTTTTTCGCCTCGGTGGGTGGTGGTGGTTCCTACTCATTCATACAGGCCATGTCCGTGCCAGTAGCGCTTTGTTCTCCCACAGTTTTTGAGCCGGGCTGCGCGCAGTGCTATCTGCCGCGTGAGGCGACTGCCGGATTGATGTACGGCGGTTCTGACCAATCCATTGCCGACTGCGCCGTGCTTGAGCCCTGGAAAGGCCTGGCACCATTGGAGGCCGCCAAGGGGCTGAACAACGATATGAAGGTCATGGTGCTCTGGGCTGCCCAGCCCAGCGTGTCCCAGACATCTCAGTCAGGTCGCGCCATTGCTGAGCTGCGTGCCCGTGGCTGCCAGACCATCGTTGTCGACCCCAACTTCTCGCCAGATGCCGTCAAGGCCACCATTCATTTGCCGGTGCGACCAGGCTCCGATGCCGCGTTAATTCTTTCATGGTATCGCGTCATCTTGGACGAAAAGCTCTACGACGAGGAATTTACCAAGTTTTTCACCAATCTGCCCTTTCTCATCAATCCCGACACGCACCTGCCTTGGCTGGCCACCGAAGCCATCGAAGGCTACGCGCCTCCGGTGGATATGCCGGACAACACGCCGGTCTACGTTTGCGTCAATGAGGATACGGGAGAGGTAGCGCCGCTGCCCTTTGGTGACCCCGCAACAGTTAAGGCAGAGGTTAACCCGCAGGTGTTGGCAACCGCCACCGTCAATGGCCTTTCCTCCCGCAGCGCCGGCCAGATATATCGTGACGAGGCCGAGCCGTGGACAATCGAGAAGGCCGCCGAGTTTTGTTGGGTTCCGCAGGACCGCATCCGCGCGGCCATTGACCTCTATACCGGTGCCGAGGCCGCTGGCATCGCTAACGGTGTGGCTTCCGACATGGAAGAAACCGCCTCGCAGGTGCCACTGGGGCTTTGCGGCCTCGACATGATTATGGGCTACATCAACAAGCCTGGCTGCACAATGACCCAAAACGCTGGTGGTGGCCCTCCTGGTATGGGTGGTGCCGACCCCGACCAATACACGGCCACCAATCAATGGGGTAAATGTATTCCGGATGGCACGCAATCTCGACCAACGCGCTTCGACGGCATGGGGGCGGCGTTTGGCACCATGTATGGCTGCATCTATGAAATCGGCGCCAC
>JAISFJ010000029.1 GCA_031263665.1 Coriobacteriales bacterium | reverse complement strand
AGAAACAGGAGAAGTCACCATGACCTTCAAATTGCCTCTCTGAGTTCTTTAGGAACTGTTGGTTAGAGGGTGGCGCGGGGGTGGGAGTGGAGGTATTCTTCTCTGAGGTAGGTGCGGTCTACGTGGGTGTATATCTGGGTGGTCGCTATGTCGACGTGGCCGAGCATCTCTTGTATGGTTCTGAGGTCGGCGCCGCCTTCGAGAAGATGCGTAGCAAAACTGTGGCGGAGAGTGTGCGGATGCAAGCCCTCAATATCGACAAGAACTCCGTAGCGCTCGACGATGCCAAAAATACCCTGTCGAGTGATGCGCGTGCCCCGCGTGTTGAGAAAGACGGCCCTACCGTCGGGCGGCGAAGAAAGGCGCTTGGGGCGCAATGACGCGCGTCCCGCTTCGAGGTAGGCTTCGAGAGAGTGAAGGGCCTCGCCGCTCAAAGGCACAACGCGCTCCTTGTTCCCCTTCCCTATCACACGCAGGTAGCCCTCATCAAAAAGAATGGCCGTCTGGTTGAGGCCGGAAAGCTCGCTCACGCGAAGGCCACAGCCATAGAGAACTTCGAGCATCGCTTTATCGCGCAGGCCGGCCGGCGTTGAGGGAAAATTTTGGTCGAGCAGGCGCGTTATCTGCTCAACACTCAGCACAGATGGCAAGGTGACAGGCGTTTTGGGGAGGCGGAGCGTGGCCGTTGGGTTGGCGGAAGTAAGGTCCTCGCGCACACAGAATCGATGAAAGCTCCTGAGCGCTGAGACGAGGCGTTGCCGCGAAGAAGGGGCGGGTGCTGGGTCGTGCGATTGTATCTCAACAAGATAGCCCGTTATCATTTCGCGCTTGATGTCATCGGGCTCGATTACGCCCTGCTCGTCAAGCCACATGAGGTAGCGTTTGAGGTCGCGCCCGTAGGCTTCAATCGTCAGCTTTGAGGAGCCCTTTTCAACGGCGAGATATGACAAAAACTCGTTGAGTGCTCCAAACGAGGGCGTCTGTGGCAGCTCTTTTGCAAGCGTGAGGCGGCGCGGCGTCATTACCTGCGCCCTTCCCTGTCGCCGATGACGCGCGCGGCGAAGATACCCGCCGCAAAGGCAGCCGAGAAAAAAGCGGGGTCGTCGGCCTGTGCGCGGCCCATCGTTGTGACCTCAAGGCCGCAAAGGTCGATGTCTTGGCGCGCGACGGGGATGTTGATAAGCCGGTGGCGCTCGGAGATTTTTGCTTCCTCCAACTGCTGCTCGACGGTCGCCATCTGCTCCGCGGACAAATCGTCGGGCACGGGAATGAGCGCCTCGGTGAGACAGGCTATCCCCAAAGCGGTACGCGTATGATGGCTCACCCCCTGATGGCGCTCGCGCTTCTCGGCAAAAGACAGGCGCAAAGGAGCTATCGGCACGCCTTTGAGGGCGGCGACGGCATTGAGGGCCTGCGCCTGCGCAAGACCACCGTGGCCAAACCGTGTCGCTGTGCCGACGATGCCAGGACCCTGCGCGCAGATGATAACATCGGCTTCGCGAATCATCGTAGCTACCAGCAGGCCCGAGTAGAGGTTGACCGCTTCCAAATCGCCACCGAGAGCCTGCCCACAGGTGATACACGCGTCGAGAAGTCCGCTTGCGCGCGCCTGCGCGAGAACGGCAGAAAACGACGCGAGCAGCGCGGCTTCGTCGGTCATGCAGTAGACGAGCTTCGCGCGCGGCTTGATGTGTTTGACGGCCGCCGCGACCAACGGCATCTGACTGTGCAGCTCGCAGCAAACCACCGGAACGCCTTCAAGCGAACACGCGTGCTCCATGATGGCGTGATGCGAAGAAGCGGGCTCTTCTACAGAGAACACCTCATGTTGAAACGGCGTGTAGCGGAGCTTCATGATGTGGCCACCGGCGGGAAGAGCGCCAGAGGCGAAAGCGGTATCAAAGGCGGTGATAAAAGCGGGACCTTCGCTGGGGACGGAATCGTCAAAAGCCACCTGCCCGCTTCGCTCGATTGCCGTAAGATTTGCAAGAACAGGGCACATGCCGCCGGTGCCGAGCCCAAGGTCGACCGCCGTGGTGTTGATGAGAACCATGTCTTTGAGCTCACAGGGCGCGACGAGGACCTCGTAGCGCAAAGCCTCAAAGCGAAGAGAGGGCGGCCCCTCGGTCTCAACCACCAGGCGTTGCGCGCCATGCTGTACCGGGTAGACCTTCGTCACGCGTGCGGTAATCAGACGCATGGCTCATCACGCGCCTAAGGAACTGTCGGAGAATAAATTGGGCAATAGCCTGTGAGTCAGATTGTTCCAGGTCAAGGCGGAAGCAGACGGCACTACTTGCGGTAATGTCGTCTGTTTCCAACGCGGAGCTGGAACAATCTGGCCGCAGGATATGTCCAATTTATTCTCCGACAGTTCCTAAGGCGGCGGCTATCTCATCGGTCATATCCATCGTGTGATAGACGTTTTGCAGGTCCTCGAGTTCCTCAAGCCGGTCGATGAGACGCAAAACCTTCTTCGCGTCGCTGACGCCTACCTCAGTTGGTGTCGTCGGCTGCATGATAAGCTCATAGCCTTTAGCCTCCACACCCGCGTCTTCAAGACCCTTTTTCACGTTGACAAGCTCGGTGGGAGCCGTGATGACGACCCATTCCTCTTCCGCGTCCTCATAGTCATCGCCGCCCGCTTCGGCGACAAGCATCATAAACTCATCCTCATCGGGCGACTGAGATTTCTCCACCGCGATTTGCCCTTTGCGCTCAAACTGAAAGGCGACGCTGCCCGTGGTGCCCAAGTTGCCGCCGCTGTGACTGAAGGCGCTGCGTACGTCGGCGGCGGTGCGGTTGCGGTTGTCGGTAAGCGCCTCAACATAGATGGCGACGCCGGCCGGCCCGTAGCCCTCGTAGACGACGTTTTCGAACTTCGCGCTGTCGCTGCCGGTGCCAAAGGCCTTTTTGATGGCGGTATCAATCTTGTCTTTGGGAAGCGAGTAGCTCTTTGCCTTCGCAACGGCCGCGGCCAACGAGGCGTTATTTTCGGGGTTGGGGTCGCCACCCTCCTTGGCAGCAACGGTTATGTTGCGTGAAAGTTTGGAGAATAACGCGCTACGTTTGGCGTCCTGCGCCGCCTTGCGATACTTGGTGGTCGCCCACTTGGAGTGTCCAGACATGACGAGCCCTTTCTGATTTGATTCTTGATTCGCCGGTATGCTCTGAGGAACGGTAAGAGAATAAATTGTACGATAGCCTGTGGAACAGATTGCTTCAGGTCAAGGCGGGATGAGGTGGCCCTACTTGTGGTAATGCCGCCTGTTTCCAACGCAGAGCTGGAGCAATCTGGCTTACAGGTTACGTACAAGTTATTTTCTTACCGTTCCTTATTGTAGCAGGAAACCGCCGAGCTCAAAAACCGCTATCCTACCCTACCCCTTGGTGATTTTCTCGAGGCCGTCAAAGGCATCTGACAGTGCGCTTGGTATCACAACCAGGCCGCCTTTGTCCTTCACGCTGTTCGAGACAAAACTCATGGCCCTCAGTTGCAGCGCGGCATCCTCCTGTTTGTAAATTCTTGCTGCGTCGACAAACATCTCCGAAGTCTCTTTTTCGACTTCCGCCAAAAT
>JAISFJ010000011.1 GCA_031263665.1 Coriobacteriales bacterium | reverse complement strand
GTTTTGGCGTTTCAGGGGATGGATGTCGATAAAGACATGTATACTGGTCAGGTGCCTGCAACGACGGCGACTATCGACGGGGTCTCTTACGTGATTGCCAATGAAGAAGAATGGGCATCGGTACGCGAGAAATACGTAGCGGGAACCGTACCGTTTGTGACCGCCGAAAATCAACCGCCTGTTATCGACTGACAGCTAAGTTCTTAACCGGCCAAAAGGACAACGGGGCTTCAGCTATGGACCGCCTCACGCACATAATCGTTACCTATCGCAAGGCGATAATCGTGCTCTTTGTCATCGCGGCGTTGGTATGCGCACCGCTGATTCCTTTTGTCAAGGTCAACTACAACATTATTGATTATCTCCCGGCATCCTCTCAGTCGACTCAAGCGCTCCAGCTCATGGACGAGGAATTTGATGAACCCGTTCCCAATCTGCAGGTCATGGTGCACGATGTCACGCTCACACAGGCGCTCGAATACAAGCAGCAATTGAGCGGCGTTAAGGGCGTAAGCTCAGTGCTGTGGCTCGACGATGTGGTAGACCTCAAGCAGCCGCTGGAGATTGCGGATGAAAACATCGTTAAGAACTACTATCGCGATAAGATAGCCCTGTTTGACCTCGTGGTACAGGAGGGCGCCGAGCAAGACGCCCTCACCGCTCTTTACGACATCGTCGGCCCTGATAATGCGGTCGGTGGGGAAGCGTCCTCGCTCGCGGCCGTGCAGACGGCCGCTGTCAGTGAGGTGTTGGGCGCCTTTGCGATTCTCATCCCCGCCATCATCATCCTTCTTACGCTCTCAACAAGCTCCTGGCTCGAGCCACTTTTGCTGCTCGTGTCCATTGGCGTCGCCATGATTCTCAATATGGGGACCAATATCATTTACGATGACGTCTCTTTCATCACTAACGCGGTGAGCCCCATCCTGCAATTGGCGGTCTCGCTGGACTACGCGATTTTCCTTTTGCATAGTTTTGCCGAGTACCGCGAGCAGTACGCGGATGTCTCGGTGGCGATGCAGCACGCGATACGAACCTCGTTTTCGACGGTTGCCTCCAGCGCGGCCACCACGCTTTTTGGGTTTTTGGCGCTCGTGTTCATGGACTTTCTCGTCGGCGCGAATCTGGGCATTAACCTGGCAAAAGGCATCATCTTGAGCTTCATCGTCTCGATGGTCTTTCTCCCGGCCTTAACGCTGGGCGTCTATCGGTTTATCGACCGCACCAAGCACCGGCCGCTGCTGCCGAGTTTCGCGAATGTCAATCGGGTGCTCTCAAAACTTGCCGTCCCGGTCATCGTCGTGGTTATCCTCGCGATTGTGCCGTCCTTTCTCGGGCAGGGCCGCACCGACTTTCTTTACGGGGCGGAAAGCGGGGGCGGGGGCACCAGGTCGCAGTTTGATACGGAGAAAATCGAGCAGGAGTTTGGTGAGAGCAACCTCGTGGTGATGTTGGTTCCTCGTGGTGATGTCGCGCGTGAGCAGATGCTCGGCCAAAGGCTTGAGGACCTCGAGCACGTGACCAGTGTTGTGTCGTATGCCAAGGCCGTCGGCGCCGTGATTCCCTCGGAATTTCTCGACGAAGCGGTCACCAACCAGTTTTATTCCGCCAACTACGCCCGCCTCATCATCTACACCGATGTTCCGCCCGAGGGCGACCTTACCTTTGCCGCCATGGGAGAAATCCGGGACGTGGCCTATGAGTTTTATGGAGATGAGGCGTATTCGCTGGGGCGCAGCATGAACCTCTTTGACATGAAATCCATCGTGCAGCAAGATAACCTGCGGGTAAACCTCATTGCGATTATTGCGATTTTCCTTGTGTTGCTGGTTACTTTTCGCTCGCTGGTGCTGCCCTTCCTCCTGTTGCTGACCATCGAGGTCGCCATTTGGATAAACCTCTCCATACCGTATTTTACGGGCACCCCTATCAACTACATTGGCTACCTCGTGCTCAATACCGTACAGCTCGGCGCGACGGTCGACTACGCCATTTTGCTCACGAACACCTATATTCGGATGCGAAAGTCGATGCCCAAGCGCGAGGCGATAAAACGGGCGCTCGGCTCGAGCTTCAAATCCATCCTCGTCTCGGCAAGCGTGCTCACCTTGGCCGGCTTTACGCTCATGGCTACGTCCACCAATCCCATCGTCGGTGACATAGGCTCAATGCTGGGGCGCGGCACGCTGCTCTCGTTTACGCTCGTCGTCTGCTTCCTCCCAACATTTTTGACCCTTCTCGACCCTCTTATCGAGAAGTTTACCTGGAAAACCCACTTCCTCAAAGCACCCGAGGAAGACGACCACCGCATTGGCCCTTCGTCTTTGTCTAAAGGATGATACGTATGAGAAAAGATATGTTGAGAAATTTGGATGTGCCGCACGTGGATGTGCCGCGCGCGGCACTTGCCCTTTTGTTGGTGGCCTCGCTCGTGCCCCTGGCAAACTTCGCGACGGGCTCGCCCACTGTTGCTGTCGCGGAGGCGGCCGACTCTGCCGCGCAACCGGCGACAGCTGAGAGCGCGAGTGCGGCCGGCGCAGCGACCGTCGAGGACAAGGAAGAAGTTGTCTACGCCTTGCTCAACAGCGAAGGAACAACGCGCTCCGCCTACGTGGTCAACCACTTCCAAATCGAACAGGGCGGTGAGCTCGTCGATTACGGAGACTACAGCTCCGCAACAAACCTCAGCACCACCGAAGTGGTGAGCTCCAGCGACGCGCGTACGTCCGTCGCCGTAGAGCCGGGCGACTTTTATTACGAGGGTGTTCTTAACTCAGTTGAGCTTCCCTGGCTTGTCAGCGTAGCCTACACGCTCGATGACAGAGAGGTAGAGCCGCAAGAGCTGGCGGGGGCTTCCGGGCTGCTCGGCATCCACATTAAGACAGAGAAGAGCGCCGCGGCAGACCCCGTCTTTTTCGAGAATTATCTCCTTCAGATACAATTGACGCTCGATACGGCTCGAGCGCGAAACATCCACGCTCCCGAGGCAACGGTTGCCAGCGCGGGCGAAAACAGGCAGGTCGCGTTTATGGTATTGCCGGGAAAAGAGGGAGATTTGACGCTCACGGTGCAGGTTACCGATTTTGAGATGCCGGGTATTCAGGTATCCGCCTTGCCGTTCTCCATGGTTTTTGACATACCCGACACCGCGAGCATGGTCGATGACATGGCGACGCTCACCGATGCGATAGAAGAACTCGACGAGGGGGTTGGCAAGCTCAAAAGCGGTGCCGCGGACATAAAAAATGGTGCCGCCGACTTGGCTTCTGGTTCGGATAGCCTGGATGACGGATTGTCGCTTCTGAGCAAAAACTCCACAAGCCTGACCTCGGCGTCTTTACAGATAGATGGTGCTTTACAGACGATTGCGAAGCAGTTGGGGGCAGACGTGGTCGACCCTGCCCAACTAAAACAGCTCATAGAGGGCCTGCGTCAACTTTCGACGGGGCTCTACAGCGGCGATGTGTCACAGCCCGGATTGGCGGAAGGGCTTGCCCAAACGCAGGGAGGCATCACGCAGGCGACCACAACCATGGATGGCTCTATCGCCAGCCTCACGCCGGTTGGGCAGCAGGCCATCCAAAACCTCTATGCCGACTCCGCCTTTAGTGGGCTGTCGCAGAGCTCGCAAGACACCATCGACGATTTGGTCGATACCAACACCCAGGCGGCTTATGTTCGCGGGGCGTGGTACGGTCAAAGCGGCAACGATGGAGTCAAAAGCGGGCTTGAAACCGCGGCGGCGGGGCTTGGCCAATCGGCTGGCAGTTGTCAGTATATGGCAGGTCAGCTCAGCGCGATTGCCGACGGGCTCGAATCGGAGCTCAGTGAGATAGCGCAGCTTCAGACGCTCGCGACTTATATGGATGAGCTTTCGCGCAATTACACGAGCTTTAACACGGGGCTTGTCAGCTACGCGGATGGCATCGATACGCTCGCCACAAACTACCAGACCTTCAACAAAGGGCTTACGCGATTTGCGAGCGGCACCGATGAGTTCTATGGAGGTGTTTCCGCCTTGCGCGATGGCACATTCGAGCTTTACGTTAACGTGGAGGATTTGCCCGAGACGCTGCGCGATGAGATAGATTCCTTCATCAAAGACTACCAGGCGGCCGACTTCACCCCAACGTCTTTTACCTCAGCGAAAAACGAGCATCTCTCACGCGTGCAGTTTATCCTGCTCACCGATGCCATCAAAAAGCCAGCCGCCACAGACGACGTTGCGACCGTCGAGCCCACCACACTCAGCTTCTGGGACCGCCTCGTAGCACTGTTCTCGTAATGCCCTGCTCGTTGGCGGCACTGCGCTGAAACCAGGCAGCTTTGCTGGGGGACTTCTGGCATAATGAAGGCATGGAAACAGGTCCTGTGACATCTAAGCAGCCTTTGGAAAACGCACGCACCAAGCGTTCTTCTCAGCGTGCAAAGCGCACGAAGCGCATCCGCGATTACTCGATTGGGGAAGAAATAGCCAACTCCATCACGCACGGTATCGGCGCGCTTTTGGGGATTGCCGCCTTGGTGCTGATGACCGTTGTCGCCGTTATGCATGGCGGTGGCGTGCGCCTGGCCAGCGCGCTTGCTTTTGGCATCACCCTCATCGTGGAATACGCCGCTTCGACGCTCTATCATGCGCTTGTTGCCGAGCGCGCGAAAAAGGTATTCAAAGTCCTCGACCACGCGTCGATATATCTGCTCATCGCGGGTACCTATACGCCGTTTTGTCTGGTTTCTCTTGCGGAAAGCGGCGGCGTCATTCTCTGCGTTATCGAATGGGGCTTAGCCCTGGCGGGTATCGCCGTTGAGGCCTTTTGGGTGTTTCGCCCTCGTTGGGTTAGTGTGCTGGTTTATCTGGCGATGGGCTGGCTCATCGTCTTGCGAATTGGCGCACTTATTGCCACCGTGCCCACAGGTGG
>JAISFJ010000197.1 GCA_031263665.1 Coriobacteriales bacterium | reverse complement strand
GCAAAAAATCTTACCAGCCTGGACGTGCTTTTGCGCGATTTCATGCTCGACCCGCCCAAAACCTTTGAGCTTGTCGATGAGGCAATCGAGCAATTTGGCGAGCTTTCTGCCGCCCATCACGCCGTTGTTGACGCTCGGCTTCAGACGGAAGCTCTCACAAAACTTGATGTCGCTGCCGGGCAACGACAGCTCCTCACCGAACAGAACGAAAAAATCGCTGCGGAGCAGACACATCTGGATGCCTTTACGCTTCAGCAGCGGATAGCTCGCGATGAGGGCGAGCTGGAAGGGCTTTCGCAGCGTCTTGCCGCCTTTGAACGCGAGGTGACTCAGGCCGAGAAGACTCTGACTTTGCGGCGTGCGGAACAAGAAACTCTCAGGCGTAAAGTTGATGGACTCGGAGGGCGCGATTTGGAGGCGTTGCTCAAAGAGAAAGACCTTTGCGCGCGACAGCTTGCCTCAATTCAGGCCGAGCGGGCAAAGCTTGGCACGGTCGCAAACGAAGCGGGTCTCGAACTTCCGGCTGACGCGTCTTGTTTGGATGATTTTTTGGGGCAGGTAGCCCACCGCCTTCAAAAGCTCGATGAAAGTGTACAGGAGCGAGAATCGCGCTATGCCCTGACCGCTCGTGCCGACCAAGCCAAGCGCGACCGCGAACAGATGGAGCAGCAGTTAAAAACACTGGAGGCACAGCGTTCTCCTTTGAATGAGCGGCTGCTTGACTTACGAAAGCGTCTTGCAGAAACTGCGGGCGTGGCGCTTGAGCGCCTGGGTTTTGCCGGGGAACTTATCAGCGTTCGTACCGCAGAGTCCTCGTGGACAGGAGCGATTGAGCGGGTGTTAAAAAGTCTTGCGCAAACTCTTCTTGTGCCCGATGACCTCTATCCCCTTCTCAGCGATTACGTTGACCGCAACCATCTTGGCCTGCGCCTGGTTTATCTACGTGTGCCGAGTGAGGTAGAGCCCATCACAAGCCCGCGAGATGCGCGTAGTCTCGTGCATAAGGTAAAAGTCAGCGCAGGAGAGTTCTCCGAATGGTTACATGCGGAACTAATTCGTCGCTTTGACTACCTCTGTGTGCAATCGGTAGCTGAATTGCGGAAGGTAGAGCGCGGGGTTACCCTTGCGGGACAGATTAAGCACTCAGCAGCGCGACACGAGAAAGACGACCGCCGCAAGGTCGATGACCCAAGCCAGTGGATGTTAGGTTCGTCCATTGAGATGAAGCGAGCAGCCTTGCTGTCCGAGCTTAAGCGCCTTCGGGCACAGGAGAATGAGACCACCAGGCACCGAGACGAGCGAGATGACGAGTACGGAAAACGCCAGAGTTTAATCCAGCGCCTCAGCGACCTGAACCAGCTTACCTGGGCTTCCATTGACGAAGCGGGTACGCTTGAGGAACTCAAAGCGATGGACGCGCAAATTGACATTCACCATGCGAGTCATGGCGGACTGGCCGAAGCACAGGCACAGTTGAAGCGCGCGGAAATAACCGTCGAAGATGCCGAGCAAAAACTCACCAAACTTCGTGAACGGCGCGCACAAAGTCAGGAGAGGTATGACCAAAAACAGCAGCAAAAAGATGAGGCGGCCACACGATTGGCCTCGCTCGACCCCGTTTCTGAGGCAGTAGCACTACGTCTGTCCGAGCGCTTTGAGCAAACGGGACTTCCGCAGTTAGAGACAGCCGCCCGCCACGTGCGCGCTGCGATACAGCAAGAGCTCCAAAAAACCTCCACCAAGCTACGCGATGCCGAAAATACGTGCGTGAGGGCGATGACCGAATACAAGACCCGTTGGCCTGGCCCCGCCGCCGATTTGGCAGGTGAGATTGAGTATCTCGATGAATATCTCGCTCTCTTAAAGGGGCTGCAAACCGACCGTCTCCCCGAGTTTGAAAACCGCTTCTTCACCCTGTTGCAGAAGCAGTCGCGCAACAACATCGGTGATATTGCTCAGACGATTTCTCACTCGCGTCGTGAAATCAGATTGCGCGTTGACCCCATCAACCGTTCGCTTGAGCAGACGGAATATGCTCCCAAAAAACACCTGAAACTGTTTGTGGTTGATTCGCTGACGCGTGATGTCCAAGAGTTTCTCAACGATTTGACCATCATATCTTCCGGCTCGCTGGAAGACACGATGATTCTTGAACCGAGCCACGAGGAACGTGAGCGCGCCGAAGAACGCTTCTTAAAGCTGGAAGGGCTGCTCAAACGCTTGGGCTCATCAGACCCTGTTGACCAAGCCTGGCGCAAACAATGCCTCGATACGCGCCTGCATGTGAGATTTCGGGCCAACGTCATCGACACCGAGACGCAAAATATTGAAGATGTCTATACGGGGGCCGGCGGGCTTTCGGGCGGAGAGCGCCAGAAACTGGTCGTGTTCTGCCTCGCCGCCGCGTTGCGTTACCAGCTTGCCCGTGGAGGGGCAGGCCAGCCATCATACGGCCTGGTCATCCTCGATGAAGCCTTTGATAAGACCGACCCCGCGTTTACCAAGGCGGGCTTGGACGTTTTCAGCACCTTTGGGTTTCAGCTGCTTCTCGCGACACCCTTGAAGATGCTTCAGACTCTGGAGGCGTACGTGGGCGGCGCCGTGCAGGTAAGCAATCACGAAAACGAAGGCTCTCGTTGCGAGAAACTCATATGGGAACACGAGGGCGAAAACGCTGGCAGTGGCGCGGATGTTGCCGCTGATGCCGCTGATGATGCTGATGACGCACCAGGCACCAAGGACGCAGACGGCCAAGAAAACGCGGGCCTTGCTCCCCTGCCTCCCATCGTGCAGGAACGACTGTTATGACAATCGCGGCTTTGATGCGCGGCCCCGATGAGTTGCGCGCGTGGGCTCAGGCGAAGTATCGCAACTCCTTTCGCACATGGCTCGGCATGGCTGACTACGGAGAAGCCTGTGAGTTTACCTTGCCGCTTCATCCACCGGCTGAGACGGCTGCTGGTGCGGCAATGGATGAAGTGGCTCAATGGATAGCCCAATGGCGCCAGGTGCGGTGGCCGAGCGGGTGTGTGGCGGATGTCGAATGGAAGACGGTTGCCTGGCGGGCATTAGGCACCCAGCGTCTGCCCATGCGTGTGCGGATAAAAGGCGCGTCCAGCATAGCTGCGTTGGCGCGTACCGCGACGAGTTGGGAGCCCCTTGTTACTGCGGCCAACAGGTTGCGTCGGGCCTGGCCTCAACAGAACCTCGATGCGGTATTGCCCAAGCTGACGGCTGATTTGGAGACGTTTGATGACGATGAGCTGAGCCGCCTGATTGATGTGGTCAACTGGGTGGTTGAGCACCCAGCGTCCGGAATGCTCCCTCGACAGCTGCCTGTGCCAGGTGTTGATAGCAAATGGTTGGAGCGGCATCGCGCCGTTGTAGAAAAACTCAAAGCGGCACTCACCGAGAGCTCAGATTTGGGACTCATCTCGCCCCCCGCGCGCTTTGGCATACGCCTCCTTGATGAACGCGTAAGCGGAGTAGGCGACGGCGACCCTCGCGCGTTTTCCGCGCCCATTTTAGAGCTCGCTCGGCTTGTGTGGCAGCCCGCCTGGGTGCTGATTGTTGAGAACTCTCAGACCCTGGCAGCCCTCCCGTCTTTTCCCGACATGGTCGCGGTTTTCGGCCAGGGAAAAGACGCTTTCGTACTTGCCAACGTACCCTGGATTGCTGAGGCTCCACACCTGCTGTACTGGGGAGACCTCGATACTCACGGAATGCACATTCTCGGCCTCGTGCGTAAGGCTCTCCCTCAAACCGAGTCAATCCTGATGGACGAAGACACCCTCGAGCACTTCGCCTCCATGACCGTTACCGAACCCACGCCCTTTACCTCCTTCATTGGCCACCTCACCGAACCCGAACTACGCGTACTCGCCCGCCTCCGCCAAACCAACACCCGCCTCGAACAAGAACGAATCGCCTTACCCTACGCCCAAAAAATCATCACCCAACTCCTCCAAGCGCCCTAACGACTCGTGTGTCGCGCGCAGTGTGTTTACACCACATGCAGGCGCAAGGCGTGCTCTTTATAAATTGCCCGCTACCGTGGGCAAGGATGCACGAACACTCTGCTCAAAGCGATGCCCAAGATGCGTGTCAGTGCCTACAACTTTTTGCCAAGCAGGAAATCGTAGAGGTTTACGTGTTTGATTCCTTGCGTTGAGTAATTGGTACGGTCTTTTGTTATGAGCATCTGAGGGTACACCTCTTTTATCTGAGCGAAGGGCGCGAGTTCGCGAGCGAGAACTTCTGGGTCGAGCACGGTTTCGCTTACTTGGACGTAGCATCGTTCGCTTTGCCGTTGTGCGATAAAATCAATTTCGGTGCGATTTATGGTGCCAATCGCCACATCATAACCGCGCCTACGCAGTTCAAGAAAGACCATATTCTCGGTCACACGCCCTCGATTGCTGCCCACTTGTCCAATAACGTGATTGCGAAGCCCTGGGTCAACAACATAATATTTCCCATTGGTTTTAAGCCGCTCTTTGCCACGAATATCATAACGATAACAGCGATAAAGAAGGTACGCATTGCCCATAAGCGTCAGATAACTATCAACCGTATCAACACTTATGGAGTGGCCAGCGCTTTTGAGTGCGTTGGCGATTGCGTAGGCCGATGTCTGATTGCCGATATTTTCCAGTACAAACAAAGCAAGTTTTTGGAAAACTTCAACGTTACGAATCCCACCACGTTGAATAATGTCCCTGTTAAACACTGAATCATAGAGGCCTTCGAGAATAGTTTGGGCAAGATTTTTATCAGGTGCGAGAACAACGGCTGGAAAAGAGCCTTCTGTAACGTAGTTGTCATAGAGTCCCTCAATGCCGCCTGGTGCCGAGACTGAGGCGACCTGACCTCCTTCGAAGTTTTGAATTCTCTTAAAATCCCTATACTCCAAAAAGGAAAGCGGGTAGACTTCGATACTGACATAGCGTCCTGACAGATAGGTAAGATGTTCCCCAATAAACATACGTGAGTTCGAGCCCGTTATATAGATATTTATGTCAAACTCAGCACGGACACTGTTTATCGTTTGTGCCCAGGACTCCAGTTCCTGCACTTCATCAACAAACAAATATGCGGGAGTTTTCCCTTGAATCCAGGATTTGACATGCTCATAAAACGCATTTTGACTTTTGAGGGGCGCATTGCTCAAGAATTCATAATTCACTTC
>JAISFJ010000190.1 GCA_031263665.1 Coriobacteriales bacterium | reverse complement strand
GACTTCAAGGGATACGGCGCCTTCTTCCGGCGTGAACTTGATAGCGTTGGACAGCAGGTTGACCAAAACCTGAGAGAGGCGCTGTTCGTCTCCGAAAACCAAGGGAGGTATGTGCTCGTCCATCCGAATGGTAAACCGCTGATTTCGCTCGTTTGCCTTGAAGCTCATGAGGTCGCTTACGCGCTGTATCATGTCCTTAAACCGGTAATAGGTGGGGGCGAGTTCGAACTTGTTGACCTCTATCTTCGACATATCCAATACGTCATTGATGACCCCAAGCAAGTGCGCCGAGGCATCCTTGACCTTGGTAAAGGCGTAGTCCTTGCGCTCTATGGTGGCCGCGTTTAAGCCGATGGTTGTCATGCCGGTAATCGCGTTAATCGGCGTGCGTATCTCATGGCTCATATTTGAGAGGAATTCGCTTTTGGCACGGTTGGCCGCCTCTGCCTCTTCGCGCGCGTGCTCGAGGTCGGTAACATCGTGAAATAAAAGCAGCATCCCCTCGTTTTTGCCCGCCTCATTAAACATGGGTGAGACGTTTATCACATATTTTCGCCGCTTATCAACGCCCCGCCTGTCGACCCACAACTCTTCCACAAAAGTGTTGTTCTTTTGGGCGGCCTCATCGAGTATCTGCTCAATCACATGATAGGCGTCATCGTCGAGAAACTTGGCAAGCACATCGCGAATGGGCTGCATGTTTACTTCTTCTCTGGCGAGCCCGGTTATGTGGAGAAAATATTCGGTAAAATAGGCAAGCCGCTCGCCGCGGTCGAGCAACAGTATGCTGCTTTGAGAGCTCGTGAGCAGTAACTTGAGGTAGCGGGCACTTTCGCGTTGCGACTGCGTACGCGCCACCTGTTGGTTGGCACGGGTTATGGCTATGGTCTTTTCCTGGTCGAGCGTTTTCATCAGGCGACCGATTTCGCGCTCGGCTTTTTTGTTCGCTTTCTGGAGCTCTTTAATTTGCTTGAGCAGTTCGCCTTCTTCAGGTGTCGATGAGCCTTTTGGTGAAGGCATCATCGGTTCTGTCGATAAATCATGGCTCATCAGATTTTCCGTTTCCGCTCCTACTACCTCGCGTGCCTCACGTTCACGTACCGCACATACCTCACGTACCTCGCGTATTCCCCGCATCGCATCTCATCAGCGCCCGACACTTCCCTGATTCCTGGGCCTAGAGAGCGCAGGCGGTAAACGTAAAATTGTGGAACCGGTTACGCCAGCTGCCGTCCTCGGCCTTCACAGGGCAGAGTTCGCCGCCCGAATAGCCCAGCATATACGGTGCTGCTCCCTCAAGCCTTTCGATAACAACCGCCATCTCATCCTCCTGCCGAGGGGCAAGCATCATAAAGCGGGTGGAGCAGGGGCACAGGAGAAATCCGCTCTTATCCGTAAGCGCAAGTAGCTCGTCAAGGCTCGTCTGCGCGGTCTCAAGGATTCCCTGTGAGTCTATTTCACCTAAGGACAAAAGGGCACCTTCGGGCATTGAGCCACCGCAGAGGATGCTTCCGTCATCGAGAAAAGCGTACATGGCCAAAGCTATCGGTTGAGACCCATCGCGATAATCTATCATGAGCGGTATGGTGGTCTGGTCACCCTGGTTAAAAAGGATGCCGAGGTTGTGCATGTAGTCCAAAACCGGCGTGTCATTGACCTCGCTGAGCACACAGCCCTGTGACTTGGTGATGACGGCCTTGTGCTCGTAGATGTTGCGCTCGGGTATCGAGGTCACCACAAACTCGGGCTCGATGGCGCCTTCGATGAGGGCAAACGTCGCGCTCTGCTGTTCGGCGCGCTCGTTGTGAATCGTGCAGCAGTCGGCATAGGTCATATCGCTGCCGCTGGCGATACTGCCCCATAAGGGGACGCAGCCGGATGCCGCATCGAAGGCGTCGAGTATCTCTTGTCCCGCAATATCTCTGAGGAAGGGAAGAAAGCCTATGGCAAAACACGCCGGCGCCTCGGTGCGAGCAACAGCCTCCTGCCAGGCTTCGGCGATAGCTTGCTGATAGTTGTCCGCCGACAAAGGCGCGGTTGAAACGGTGGCGAAACGCGCGTCGTCGCTTGTGAGCACGGCAAGTGTCAGCCGGTAAAGGCCCTTATCCGCAAGCGATGCACTCGCCATACTCGACATGCCCACCACATCAAAGGGTAGTTCGCGCGCAATGTGTGTGGCAACGCCACTTTCTACAAATTCGACGCAGCAGTACAGGATGCCAAGCGTATGCGCCTTGAGTTCATCGGGTTTTAGTTGGCCGAGTATTTCTTCTAAAGCACTATCAGGCTCGTCTATCTCTTCTGTAAACGCCACACGCAGAGTTACCGCCATGATGCTTTCCCCTTTTTTTGGGCTTCCCGCCGGTCATTCCGATTTCGCTGTCGGAGTAAACAGCGAAGCCCTCATTTAGGAATGGTCTGTCAGGTCCGCCTTCTCAAACCATTCTGCCCACCTCGTACACGCCACATTTTCAGAAGTACTCCAGTGCAACACCGATTTATTCATTGCACGCCATCTGGCGTACAAGCAATGAATCGGTACTTCCCTAAAACGGGTCATTACTCATTATGCCCCAACTACCCTCCAAATGCCAACGGTAACGGTTTTGGACACCCTGTAAGCACATATGCACGTACTTCTTGACAACTTCGTCGGTTCCTTATCTCTGAGCTTGTGGAGGGATAATCGGGTATACTGAGCGCTATGAAGAAGTTCGCCATCATCGTGAGTTGTCTGATGCTTCTTGTGCCGCTGCTCTTTTTTGGTTCGTACGCGGTGGGGCGTCTGTTCAGCGATGGGCATTATATCTCAGGTGAGCCCGACAAAACTTCGGATTACTCCATCAATGTCGAGTTAAAGCGTGCTTCCGATTGGCAGCGCCTCGTCACTGAGCCCGTGATTCCCGAAAACAAATTCGGACTCATCGATGGCTCCACGGCAACCGTCCCGATAACCGCCGAGTTGCTCAGACAGTTTTACGGCTACAGCGACGAACAGGTTGCGGCGTCTCCCTTTATCTTGCACAGCACCACAGACAATGCCTATCAATTTCTTGCGGATAAGACTGAGCGCTATCTGGCTGGTGAGTATCCCGAGCGCGTACGGCTGATTCTTGTCACCCCGCCTTCCGCCGAGGAGTCGGATTATGCCAGGCAGGCGGGCATCACCTTTGAACAAGACGCCGTTGCCCTCGACGGTTTTGTGTTCATCGTGAACAAAGACAA
>JAISFJ010000177.1 GCA_031263665.1 Coriobacteriales bacterium | reverse complement strand
GACAGGGGCGGCACGCTTATTGGGGATGAGTACGCCGCTTGCACCCACCACCTCGGCACTGCGCAAGACGGCTCCCATATTGCCTGCGTCGGTGATGTGGTCGAGCGCGAGGATAAGCGCGTTGTCTTTGCCTCGCGTAAGATTGATGAGGTCAAACAGGGTCGCGTATTCGAAGGCATAGGGAGTTTCCGCAAAACCTTCCGCGTGTTCACGCCACTCAGACACCGCTCGTCACTTCCTCACGATACGGGTGCCCGAGGCGGTGTCCTCAATCACAAGGCCCACCTCGTTTAAGCCATCGCGCATCGCATCTGCTCGCGCCCAATCCTTTTCGGCTCGTGCCTCATCACGTGCCGCAAGCAAGAACTCGATGGCCTCAACAGGGCTTTCTCCAAGGTAGCCCACGAGTGAGGCGGCCAACTCGACCACTGCTTTTGCCGCGAGCGCGTCATTCGCGTCCCTCGCGTCGCCCGCATTCCCTGTATCTTTTAAGTCTTCCACTTCTTCACTCAGGTTCAAACCATTTTCAGGCTCAGCGTCAACCGTGACCCCCAACACGTTCAAAAGCCCCGCTATCGTATCGCGCGCCTCGATGACGGCACGCCGGTGTGCTTCACCAAAAATGCCGTCTTTTACGCTCGCGTTGCCGGCGGTCACCAGCTCAAAAATCGCCGCGACAGCTCCCGCGGTGTTAAAATCGTCGTCCATCGAGTTTATGAAGCGCTCGCGTGTGTTTTCGGCCCTTTGCAGCAAATCCGCCGTCCAAGAAACCGATTTGTCTCCTATCTCATTTGGAGCCGTCTCAACAACCGCGTAGCTTTCGATTGTCCATGAGAGGTTGCGAAGCGCGCTCTCGATGCGCTCGAATGCGGCGGTCGCCTCCTGCAGGCGCTCGGCCGAATAATCAAAAGGCGAGCGGTAGTGCGTTTGCAGCATAAGCAGGCGCAATGCGAAAGGGCGCACGTAGGTAAGCACGTCTTTGAGCAGCAAGAAGTTACCCTCGGACTTGGCCATCTTTTCATGGTCGATGGTGAGCATACCGCCATGCAGCCAATAGTTCGCAAACGTGACATGATAGCAGGATTCGGCCTGGGCAATCTCGTTTTCATGATGAGGAAAGATGAGGTCGTCGCCCCCCGCGTGGATGTCGAAGGGGTTGCCCAGATAGCGCGCGCTCATCGCCGAACACTCGCTGTGCCAACCGGGACGCCCCACGCTCCAGGGGGATTCCCATGACGGCTCGCCCGGCTTGGCCTTCTTCCAGAGCGCAAAGTCGAGCGCATCGCGTTTGCGAGGGTCAACCTCCACACGCGCGCCGCTACGCATCTGCTCAATATCACGCCCGCTTAAACGCCCATAAGGAGAAAACGAGCGTACAGAAAAGTACACGTCCCCCTCTACCTCATAGGCATGGCCGCCCTCAACGAGACAGCTGATGAGCTCTATCATTGCGGGTATTTCTTCGGTTGCCCGCGGCCGGATGGTCGGGTCGAGCACTCCAAGCGCATGCATACCCTCGACAAAAGCCTCGGAATACTCGGCAGCGACCTCGACGGCCGTACGCCCTTCCTCGTTGGCACGGTTGATGATTTTGTCATCCACATCGGTGATATTTTGTACGAAGGTCACCTCATAACCGGCATATTCGAGGTAACGCCGGATGACATCAAAACTCAAAAAGGTTCGCGCGTTGCCGATGTGGATATGATTATAAACCGTCGGCCCACACAGATAGAAGCTGACTTTGCCCTCTTTGAGCGGGACAAACTTCTCCTTACGACGAGTGAGTGTATTGTAGAGCCTGATAGCGCGCGCCATGAATCAAATCCCTCCGCCAAAGATAAACAGGTCGTCAGAAATCTCAAAAACTTCGGTGTCTTTTCCTTGCCAATCAGGTGTTGGCAGACGCAGCTGTGACTCCAGTTGGGCCACCCTTTGGTGCAGCAGCTCGATTTGCACCTCAACGGGGTCGGGCAACAGCTCGCGCCGATAGGGGTCGGCAGGGCAGATACGCATACCGTTTTGGGCAACGATGCGCCCGGGGATGCCTACGACAGTGCAATCCGGCGGAACGTTGTCAACCACAACGGCACCACCTCCCACCTTGGAGCGGGCTCCAATGGTAATGTTGCCGAGCACCGCCGCGCCCACACCTACAACCGCCTCATTCTCGATGTTAGGGTGGCGTTTGCCGTGCTCTTTGCCGGTCCCCCCAAGAGTTACGCCCTGATACAGTGTTACATCATCACCCACAATGCTGGTCTCACCAATGATGACGCCCATACCATGGTCGATAAAAACACGGTGCCCGAGCGTCGCACCAGGATGTATCTCGATGCCGGTAAAAAAGCGTGTCACCTGGCTGAGAAAACGCGCAATGCCGCGCCTCCCATGACGCCAAAGCCAATTCTCAAAACGATGCGCGAAGGCCGCCTGCACGCCAGGATAGCACAGCAAAACGGCGGCACTTGATGTCGCCGCGGGGTCGCGGTCCTTCACCGCTCGTATGTCTTCACGTAGTTTCTTAAACATGGTAGCAATAACCTTCCCGCTCTCAGGCAAGCGCACGCTCTTTGTATTGGATAACCAATAATTTTGTCGAGAAAATGGTAGTTCTCGCAAACGAGTGTGTTACATGCCTCAAAGGACTGTTCAAACCGGCACGGCTAAAACAGCCTTATCAGTGTATCAGTCTTGGAAGCCCGGTCATACCGGGCATCAACACGCGCAGCCCTCACCGGACTGTTTGGGCTGCTCGGATTGCTCGGCTCGGTTGCATCGCCCAGGCTGCTGAAGCAGAACAATTGCCTGGGCGCTGATGCCCTCTTCGCGCCCCTCAAAACCCAGGCGCTCGGTGGTTGTCGCCTTAACGCCTATCTGGTCTGTCTTTACGTCGAGCGCCTGGGCCAGACGCGCGCGCATTTCGTCGCGGTACGGTGCCAAGCGCGGGGCCTGCGCCACAATCACACTATCGACATCTACGATGCGCCAACCGCTGCCACACACCACCTCTTTTGTCCGCGCAAGCAAATCAAGCGAATTCGCTTGCGCGTAACTCGGGTCCGTATCGGGAAAATGCGTGCCGATGTCGCCTGCGCGCGCGGCTCCCAGTAAGGCATCCGCAATCGCGTGTGTTAACACATCGGCATCGGAATGACCGAGCAGACCGCGCTCGTAAGGCACTTCAACCCCACCAAGAATAAGGGGCCGGCCAGCTTCGGGCGCGGCAAAAGCGTGTGCATCAAAGCCGAGGCCGATGCGCTGAATGGTCTCAGGGAGGCGACTTGCTGAAAAGGGGGTCTGGGAGATTTTTGCCGTCACATTCGCTCCCGCAGTCGCATGGCAAGCCCCGCCTCTATAGAAATACGGTCCTCGGGCACCGTGATTTTGATGTTGTTGCGCGGACCTTTTACGAGCACCACATTACCGTTGATGCGCTCAACGAGTGAGGAATCGTCGGTGCCAACAAAGCCCTCGACGAGCGCGGTGGCATGTGCCTCGCGAATCATCCTACTGCGAAAAACCTGCGGAGTCTGGGCGACCCAAAACGCGCTGCGGTCAGGTGTGCCAATAATGGTCTTGTCATTAACAACTTTGAGCGTGTCGATGGCGGGATAGCCCACCACCGCACCATCGGCATCGAGATTACCGCGCACGGCCGAAATCGTATGACCGATGAGCTCCGCGGTCACAAGCGGTCGCGCGGCGTCATGAATGGCGATAAATTCGTACGTTTCGGGCACTTTGCTTATGCCGGCTAACGACGATTCCTGGCGGATGGTACCCGCCTGTGCCATGACGACCGGTGTCACAAAGGGAAACCCGTCCACAGCCTTGCGGCAGTATTCCTCCATACGTTCCTCGGGGGCAACAATGACGATGAGCCCAACATCTGAAACCACGTCAAAAGCCTCAGCACTCCATGTGAGGATGGGCTTTCCGTGCAGTTCAAACAACTGCTTTCCTTCAGCGCTCCCAAAACGCTCTCCCATACCGCCCGCAAGTATCACCGCCGCGGTATGCGGATTTCTGGAGACTTTACCGCGTACCGCCGTAAGCGGCGCGGTGAGAATGTCGATGTTTTCCTTACTTAATACCAACTCGGGAGCGGCAAGAACCGAGGGACTGTGCACAGGGTCAGCCGAAGGCGCCTTCTGCTCGCCGCTGCTCAGTATGTTGCTGCTGGCATCATCCACAACTCTGTTACCGACATCGTCCACAACTGCTTCCTTTTCCCAAAGCCGAAAGAAACACCGCCTGTGCCTACCTCCACGAATAAAGCATTATAGCACGTAGGCCACTAAGAAACGGACAACCCTCCCCTGGCAGCATGGGTTTTACCATTCCCGATGACTTTGCGATGACTTTGACGCTAGGGCGCAAGATGAAATCATTGCCATGTTTGAAGGCGAAGCTCAAAGAGCCGACTACCATCAATGTGTGAAATATGTCCCAAAGTAAGTTGACAAGAGAAACGTCCCCCGTCAACTTCCTTAGGTGGGTTGTTGTTGGGTTATGCAGTGGATGTTGCCGCCGCCTAAGAGAATTTCGCGGGCGGGGACGGTTACGACTTCGCGGGTGGGGAAGGCGGCTTTGAGCACCTCAACTGCTGCCGTATCGTTAGCGTCTCCAAAGGCCGGCGCCACTATCCCGCCGTTAGCGATATAGAAGTTG
>JAISFJ010000098.1 GCA_031263665.1 Coriobacteriales bacterium | reverse complement strand
CAATGAACTCTTCTTCCAAAGTGGGACACTTGCCCCCGTCCCCCTCTGTCCCACGTCCACTGCCATGGCCCTGCCACATCCGTAGGGGACGGCGTCCTCGACGTCCCGCTCTGCTCCGTCCCACTCCCGTCCCCCCTCTGTCCCACTTGCCCTCGCCGTCCCGTCACGCCCCTGTATTTGTTACAAGAGGATGCCGAGCAAAATGAGCGCCAGGGCGCCGATACCTCCGATGACAAAATCAGTCTCAGCCATCTCAGTAACCCTGAGATGCGTTCTGCCTTGTCCGACGTAACAGCGTGTCTCCATGGCACAGGCGAGTTCATCGGCTCGTCGAAACAGGCTCACGAACAGGGGAATTATCACCGGCAACCACGCCTTTGTTCGTTTGATGAGCCCGCCCTTGTTAAAAACCGCGCCGCGAGCGCTTTGGGCAATCATAATTTTTTCGGCTTCTTCGGCGGTGACCGGAATAAAGCGCAACGCGATGGAAAACATGGTCGCAATATCTTCGGTGGGGACTTTGAGCCGCGCGAGCGGACGCAGGATAGAAACAAATCCATCGCTGAGCGAAACAACCGAGGTGGTGTAGGTGAGCAGAGAGGTAAGACTCACGAGCAGCATGATACGAAAAGCGAAATAGAGGCCACGCAAGGCGCCCAGTGGCTTGATGCCAAAACCACCAGCCAAAGCGATGCTTTCGGGTAAGGCGAAAGGCCCTGTCCATTCCGCGGGCGGTGACTCACCGAGCGGGGAGGCATCAAAGGTGAGCATATTTGCCAAAAAGGTAAAAATGAGCAGAATGATAAGCGGCTTGAGCCCACGAAATGCCAGCTTAAAGGGAACGCCGGAAAGCAGATAAAGGCCAACAAACACCGCCGCGCACAGCAAAAGGCCAAGCCAGCCGTCAACCATGAACAGGGCAAAGACGTAGGCGACAACGAGCAGCAACTTCATACGCGCATCGAGCCGATGCACGATGCTATTGCCAGGAACATATTGCCCAAAGGGGACTACAAGCGCCATAGCTGACCACCTTGAAGTTTGAGGTGAGTCTGGGCGTGCAACCTGAATTCCTCCACATCATGTGAGACCACGACAACTCCTGCCGTCGCTGTGATGAGGCGCTCGATGAAGGTGTGGATAAACGCCCGCCCTTTGGCATCGAGGCCGGCTGTCGGTTCATCGAGCAGCAAAAAGGGCGGACGCGTCGCCAATATGCTCGCGATGGCAACCCTTCGCATCTCCCCTCCCGAAAGGGAAAACGGCGAGCGATGAAAAAACATCTTCGGGTCGAGCCCCACGGCCCCTAAAGCCTCGCGGACAACATCGGCGCGCGCCTCTTTATTGGGAAGCAGCCCAAGATTGCTGGGGCCGAAGGCGATTTCATCTTCCACGGTCTGAGCAAAAAGTTGAGATTCCGGATGCTGAAAAACAATGCCCACGGCGCTGGGAAACACGCGGTCTCCGTTAGAGAAGGTCACCGCGCCAGACGAAGGTTCGAGCAGTCCCGAGAGTACGCGCAACAGCGTTGATTTTCCCGAGCCGGAGTCGCCGGTAATCAGCGTAAAACTGCCCGGGGCAATCGTAAAGCTCACCCCTTTGAGCACCTCGCGCTCGTTTTCGGCGCCCGCGTTGTAATTAAAGCGGACGTCGCTAAGACACAGAGAAGGAAAGCTGCCCCCGCGCTCTTTTCGGCGTTTGGGAGCGGTTGCGGGACGCAGGGTTTTCATCAGGTGGTCGTCTGCGGGCTCCGTCATCAGTTGGGTGTCCCAGGGAGCTTTGAGGCCATAGGCCACAAGCAGCGCCTCGTTAGCAAGGAGCGCATCGGGGCGCCCGGCAAACACGAGACGGCCCTCCTGGAGCACAAGAGCCCTGTCCGCCTCGCGGGCAAAACTGAGGTCATGCGTGATGTGCACTATCCCGTGGCCACGGGCGTTAAGTTGCCTGATGGCATCACGAACCTCGATACGCCCTTTTTGGTCGAGCATGGAGGTCGGTTCATCCAACACGAGATAGGCCGGATTCATGGCGAGTATGCTCGCGATGATGAGCCGCTGCTTTTCTCCCCCACTCAGTGCGTTGGGGTCGCGTTCTTCAAAGCCGGTAAGTCCGAGTGTTTGCAGCGCGGCGTTTACGCGTTCGATAATCTCTTCACGTTTGAGCCCAAGATTCTCGGGTCCAAAAGCGACTTCATCGAGTACCGTGGTGCTGACGATTTGGTTGTCGGGGTCCTGGGCGATAAGCCCCACCTGCGAACGCAACGTTCGTATCGTTTCTTTTGCGCTGGTTGAAAGCCCGTTTATCCGAACACTGCCCTTGTCGGGCAGCAAAAGCCCATTCGCCAGGCGCGCGAGTGTCGACTTGCCCGAGCCGTTGCTTCCCAGCAGCACCACGTGTTCTCCGGGTGCCACAGAAAACGTCACGTTAGCAAGGGCAGCATCGGCAACGTCCTGATAGCGATATGAGACCTGTTCAAAAGAAAGCATTCGTGCCCGGTATCGGTTACAATGGACTTCCCCCAGAAGCATTATAGCGCGAGTCGAGACGACGTGTATCGTACAACCTGGATTCTCTTGGAGGTGTCCGCATGATTACCGCTCTTACCATTGGGTCGCTTATCGTACTCATCTGCATATCATCCGGGCAGTTCATCCACCGCTTTGGGATGCCCGCTCTCATCATCTTTTTAGTGCTCGGCGCTATCGCGGGGGCTTTGCCTATCGAGCAAAAACTCATCGACCCCCATATTGCCGAAAATATCGGCGAGGTGGCGCTCATTTTTGTCATGTTTTACGGGGGTTTTGGCACCAATTGGAAAACCGCTCGCCCCGTAGCGATAAAAGCGGGGCTGCTCGCCTCGGTTGGCGTATGTATCACCGCCCTGGCAGTCACTTTATTTGCTCATTTTATTATCACTTTAGGTTGGATGGAGAGTTTCCTGCTCGGAGCCATCATCAGTTGTACGGATGCCGCCTCGGTATTTTCCATCCTGCGCACCAAGAAGATGAACCTCAAACACAATACCGTCAGCGTTCTTGAAATAGAAAACGGCAGCAACGACCCAACCGCCTACCTGCTCACCCTGGTAGCGCTTCTCATCATGAAAGGAGGGCCGCTGCTTGAGGTCCCCCTGCTCATCGCCAAGCAGCTCATCTTTGGTGTCGCTATCGGCGTGGGGATAGCTCTGCTCGCCATCCCGCTCATCATGCGCTTTTCGCGCTACTTTGCCGACGGCATGGACCTCGTTTTTGTGTTCGCCATAGCGATACTCACGTTCGCGCTCTCGCAAATCCTTGGAGGCAACGGGTATTTGGCTGCGTTTTTATGCGGCATCATCTTAGGCAACTCAGCCATTCCCAACAAGGTAAAAATGGCCCATTTCTTCGACAGTGTCGACTGGTTTGGCCAAATCATGATTTTCTTCGTCTTGGGGCTGCTCGTGGTTCCCATAAATCTCATACCGGCCATCCTGCCCGCCATTGGACTCACGCTGTTTTTGCTGCTCATCGCGCGCCCTCTCGCGGTTTTTCTCATCTTCCGACTGAGGGGTTCTCCGGTACGACAATGCCTGCTCATCTCCTGGGTCGGTCTGCGCGGAGCCGCCTCCCTCGTCTTTGCCGTACTCGCCACAACAAGTGGCGTCGCGCTCGAAAGCGACCTGTTTTCAATCGTCGTGCTCACCGCGTTTTTCTCCATAACGCTCCAGGGAACCCTGCTGGAACAGGTGGCGCGGCGACTCGATATGATAGACACCGAATCGGACGTCATGAAGTCGTTTACGGATTTTCAGGAGTCATCTGAGCGCGCCTTCCTCAAAATGAAGATGCACCCCGAGCACATCTGGATAGGAACCGCCCTGCGCGATTTGGAAATTGGGCAGGAAAGCCTCATCGTGCTCATCAAGCGCGGCGAGCAGACCATCGCGCCTAAGGGCGACACCGTCATCATGCCCAACGACATCCTTGTTATGACCGGGGACTCCTATAACGACGAGGACGGCGCACAAATCACCCAGGTACTGGTCGCAAAAGGCGACGATTGGGCGGATACGCTCGTTAAAGACTTGAGTCTGCCCGACAACACACTCGTCGCAAACGTGACAAAAGAGGACGGCTCATCAGTAACCCCCAAAGGCTGGACCAAAATACACCCCGGCGACACCGTCACCCTGATTACATGGGACTAAGGGACTGTGAAATAATAATCTTTGCAAAAGATTATTATTTCACAGTCCCTAAGTTGTGGGGCCGAGTGGGGACGCTCTTTGTCACGTTAGACTTGCTGAGTTTCGGTGCAAAAGGTACCATGGGTTGTATATCAATCGACGGGGGTTGATTGGTGTCGCAATCGACGGGGGGTTAAAGTGCCGTGAGAGACAAGCACCACAATAGTATCGCTCTGCTCCTTTTTATCATTTCGGCATCCATTCTGTTTGCCCTCACCATCTATACCAGCTTTATGATGGAGTCGATTTCCACTTATCTCAAAGATAATATCCAGGAGCGGCTGCTTTCGGTCAGTCGTTTGGCGGCGGCCGAGATAAGCCCTGAGGAATTGGAGCAGCTCGATTCGCCCGACGATGTTGACACGGCCCTGTTTCAGGAGGTCAGAGAGCGTCTCATCACCTTTGGCGAGGAGAACAACGTCGTCTTTGTGTATTACATGCGCGTGAATGAAGACGGCCTCTACCAGTTTATTGTTGACAACGATACGACGGAGGAAAGCGTCAACTTAGCAAGCGAGCCCATTGAGCCGGAGGAGAGCCCCAACTTGGCGCAGAGCGGCACGGCGGCGACTTCGGGACTCGAAAACTACTCCATCGGCTACGAGGGCCTGCTCTCGGCATACGCTCCGATTTACGACGCGCGCGGTAACGTCATCGCCGTCGCCGGTGTTGACATCAGCGACGAGCAGATACTCACCGTAAGCAAACACACGCGCAATCTCATCATTACGCTTATCATAAGCGTTGTGCTCGTTGTGATAAGCGGCCTGACAAACATCCTTTTGCAAGTGCGCAGGCAGCGACGCCTCCGCACAAACCTCAAACAGCAACGCCTCATGTCCGAAATCTCTCAGAGCTTCATCTCAGACACTCCCATGACGGCGCTCATCGAAGACGCCCTGCATCGCACGGGAGAGTTCCTTAAAGTTGACCGCTGCCTTATCGTTACCGTTAACAAGGACACCGATACGGAGCGACCCATCTACCTCTGGACTTCTTTACAGCATGGTCAGACCTCGGCGCCCAATGCCAGCTTCAGGGAGGCGCTCCACACGATGTTTCCCTCAACAGCGCCTGAGACCAAAGCCGTTGCCCCCTTCTTTTGCAACGACACCGACTCCGAAAACTCTGGAGAAAACTCCCAACGCGCGGTTTTTGATGAGGCAGGGCTGAAGGCGTTCATCATATCTCCCCTGTATGTGGAGGGAACGCTCTGGGGCATCCTCAGCATCGAATCCCGTACCAAAAAACGCCAGTGGAGCGACAGCGACGCCCAACTGGTCACAACGCTGAGCAGCGCCATCGCCGGTGCGGTCGCGCGCGACCTGATAGAAAAGGAACGCGCCGCGGCTTTGGAACGCGCCGTACTCGCAAGCCAGGCCAAAGGGGATTTTCTCTCGAATATGAGCCACGAGATGCGCACGCCCATGAACGCCATCATCGGCATGTCATCCATCGGCGCATCATCCACAGAACTCGCGCGAAAAGACTACTGTTTTGGAAGGATTAACGACGCCTCATCCCACCTGCTCGGTATCATCAACGACGTGCTCGACATATCCAAGATAGAAGCAAACAGGCTTGAGCTTTCCTACGTGAGTTTCAGCATCGAGAAGATGGTTGAAAAAGTGGTAAGCGTCATCGGTTTTCGCGTGGATGAGCAGCAACAGGAGCTCCGCGTTACCTTAGACGATGATGTTCCGCACGACATAGTTACCGATGACCAACGGCTTGCCCAGGTTGTCACAAACCTGCTCTCGAACGCGGTGAAATTTACACCGGAAGGCGGCGCCATCGAACTGAATATCCATCTTCTTGGAGAAGAGGACGGCCTGTTTACCCTGCAATTTGAGGTAAGCGATACCGGCATCGGCATCAGCCCCGAACAGCAAGAACGGCTGTTTACCTCCTTTGAGCAGGCCGACCGGAGCACATCGCGCCGTTTTGGTGGCACGGGGCTGGGCCTGGCCATCTCAAAACGTATCGTGGAGCTCATGGGCGGCACCATTTGGATAGAGTCGGAGCTGGGCAGGGGTGCCACGTTTAAGTTCACGATTAAGACGCGTCGCGGCAAGGGTGAGGAACACAGGTATCTGCCGGCAGATGTTAACTGGGATAACGTGCGCATACTCGCCGTAGATGACGCCGAAGAGACCCGCGGCTACTTTGAGCAGATTGCAGAGCGCTTTGGCATCCTTTGCGACACCGCGGCGGACGGCGAGGAAGCCTTGGCCCAGATAGCACGGGCTGACGATGAGGCGGCCAGGGCGGGCACTGGTGGTGGCGGCGCTGGTGG
>JAISFJ010000089.1 GCA_031263665.1 Coriobacteriales bacterium | reverse complement strand
CCCGCCTCCAGGCCGCACACAACATCGAGGTCCGTCCCCTTGGCGGTTATCATCATAATGGGCAAATCGCTCAACTGCGCAGTGGCGCGCAGTTCTTTGAGAAGCGTCAGACCGTCCGTGCCCGGTAACATGATGTCGAGCAAAATCAAATCGGGCATACGCCGCATGCAGGCGTCAACAAAACCGTGAGCGTCGGGAAAACCCACCGCCACAAAGCCCGATTGCTCCAAGGCGTAACAGGCCAGTTCACGGATGTTCTGGTCGTCCTCAACATAAGAGACCACAGCCTCCGAACTCATGTGATGAGCGCCCCCTTATGCATGCCGGTGATGGAATACTCCACCCACTCGGCGATATTTTGCGCGTGGTCGCCGATGCGCTCAAAGTATTTGGCGATAAGGAGCAGGTCGATGGCGATGCCCTGGTCCTCGTCCATCGAGCGCATCCAGGTGAAGAGTTCGCCTTTCACGACGCTGAACAGGCTGTCCACCGTGTCGTCGTCGGCAATCACCACCTGCGCCTGTTCCAAATCGTGAGCGACAAAGGAGTCGATGGCGGCGCTCACCTGGGAGTTTGCGGCCTCGCCCAAGGCGATGAGGTGTCTGACCCGCATAAGCGGCTCGGCGAGCGTTTGCTCCATATCCAGCACGATTCGACAGATATCGGCGGCCTGGTCCCCTATCCGCTCGATGTCGGTAATCATTTTAAGCGCGGCACTGATTCTGCGCAGGTCGCGCGCGACCGGTTGCTGCCGCAGGAGCAAATCGAGGCAGAGGGCCTCAATCTCGCGCTCCTTTTGGTTTATCTGCTCATCGGAGGTGGCAATCTGGATGGCAAGCGTGACATCGCCGGATTCAAGCGCGCGCATCGCACCGGCCAGCACCTGCTCAACAAGCGCGCCCATCCTCAAAAGCTCGGTATCGAGCCTTGCCAACTGCTCATCAAAAAGCTCACGGGTCATAATCAACCAAACCTTCCGGTTATGTAATCTTCGGTGCGGTTGTCCTGAGGCATCGAAAAAAGCGTAGCCGTATCAGAACATTCTACTATCTCGCCCAGCAAAAAGAAGGCCGTATCGTCCGATATGCGTGCCGCCTGCTGCATATTGTGGGTGACGATGACGATGGTGTAGCGTTCTTTGAGCTGTGTGGCCAAATCCTCGATGTGAGAGGTCGAGATGGGGTCGAGCGCGCTGGTTGGCTCATCCATCAGCAAAACCTCGGGCTCAACGGCGAGTGCGCGGGCGATGCAGAGCCGCTGTTGCTGCCCGCCGGAAAGCCCCAACGCGTCGGCCTTGAGGCGGTCTTTGAGCTCGTCAAACAAGGCGGCATCTCTCAGCGAGCGCTCCACGATGTCATCGAGCAGTGCCCGCGAGCGCACCCCATGAGCCCGTGGCCCAAAGGCGATGTTATCGTAGACGCTCATCGGGAAGGGGTTGGGTTTCTGGAACACCATGCCCACCCGTTTGCGCAGGTCATTGGTGTCGATGCTGCCGTAGATGTCCTGCCCGTCCAAGAGCACGCTCCCCGAAACACGGCAGCCCTCGATGAGGTCATTCATGCGATTGAGCGTTTTTATGAAGGTGGATTTTCCGCAGCCCGACGGACCGATAAGCGCCATGATACGGTTTTCGCTCATCGTCAGATTAACGGTTTTGAGCGCCTGGAGGTCACCGTAGTACAAGTCGAGTTCTTTGACGACGATTTTCTCAACGGGTTTCTCGACGGGTTTCTCGACGATTTTCTCAACCACCACTTTGTCCCTTCGTCATCTTACGAGCAAGCGCGGCGCTCGCGGTGTTGATGAGCACAACGATGACCAGCAAAACCACGGCGGTCGCATAAGCCTCGTTGAGATGAAGCCCCTCGCTCGCGAGTACATACATATGCACGGCGAGCGTACGCGTCGAGTCGAAGGCGCTGGTTGGCACCTCGGCGACCGTCCCAGCCGTAAACATCAGCGCGGCGGTCTCCCCCACCACCCTGCCTATGCTTAAGATGATGCCGGCGAGTATGCCCGGCATGGCAGAGGGGACGATGACCTTAAACACGGTACGGAGCCGCCCCGCTCCCAAGCCGAAGCTGCCTTCGCGATAGGAATCGGGAACCGCCTTGAGCGCTTCTTCGGAGGTGCGCATGATGACGGGCAGCACCATGATGGCAAGCGTGCAGGCGCCCGCCATGAGCGACAGCCCCCATCGGAAGGTCGTGACAAACAGCAACATCCCAAACAGCCCGTACACGATGGAGGGTATGCCCGAGAGCGTCTCGGCCATCAGGCGGATAACTTTGACGAGTCGATTGCCGCGCTTGGTGTATTCCACGAGATAGATTGCCGCAAAAAGCCCCAACGGGGTCGCCATGGCCAACGATACGAGAACCATGAGTATCGTGTTAATAAGCGCGGGCGTCAGCGAGACATTGACGGAGTTGTAGGTCCAGGAAAACATCGCGGGACGAATGTGCGGTATACCCATCATGAGAATATAGCCGATAATGAACAGAAGGAAGGCCGTGCTGATGGCGGCGCCGAGATAGACTCCCCAGCGCACGAGCAGCGCCGTCAACTTCCGTGCCCCCGCGTGTTGTGCCGCCACCTCAAGGGCACTCGGCCGCACCGCGCCACCAGGGGCTGCGTTGCTGGGAGGTGTGCCATCAGAGGACGTGGTGCTCAAACGTAGGGCCGAACCTTCTCCCTTGGCCTTCTCCTTCATGACCTCACCTTCCTGCTGAGAAGATAAAACAGGACGTTGATAAGGAGGATGAACACAAAGAGCACAACGGCGGTGCCGATGAGAGCGCCCCGGTGCAGGTCGGCCGCATAGCCCATCTCCAGTACGATATTGCCGGTGAGGGTGCGGGCGCCTTCGAGCAGTCCTGTGGGCATCCGCGGTTGATTGCCGATTACCATGATGACCGCCATCGTTTCTCCAACAGCGCGGCCCATGCCCAATATAATGCCCGCCATGATGCCCGAGCCGGCCGCGGGGACGACGAGCTTAAACACACAGCGCTCATGATTGGCGCCCAAGGCCAGGCCTCCCTCATAATAGCTTTCGGGGACCGCCTTGAGCGATGCGTAAGAGACCGTGATGATGGTGGGCAAGACCATGATGCCCAAAAGCAGCGACGCGGCGAGTATGCTCATGCCCGGCACCCCGGCCCCAAGAACTTTTTCAGAAAACAGGCGGATGAGGGGGATGATAAGCATCAGCCCGAAAAAGCCATAGACCACCGAGGGGATGCCCGCGAGCAGCTCCATGGCCGGGCGCATGATGCGCAAAACGCGGGGTGAGGCAAACCGCGCCATGTAGATGGCCGTCAACAAGCCGAAGGGGATGCCTATGATGAGCGCGCCCGCCGTCACGTAAAGCGAGCCCACAATCATCGGCGCTATCCCGTACTGGCTACTCGCCGGGCGCCAGGTTGTCCCGCTCAAAAACTCAAAAAGCCCAATTTCCGCAATGGCAGGGACGCCGTTGACGAGAAGAAACAGGCAAATCAAAACAACCGCTAAAATACAGACGCAGGCGGCACCCATAAAAAGGATGCGCGCCGACGTCTCTTTGAATTCAGGGAGACGATGACTAATCATTGTGTTCATCGTGTTCATCGTGTTCATCAAAAAGCCTTGCCTTGCTTCGCCTCACCTACTTTGCCACCTCTTCCCATCGGCCAATGGCCCCGGTGTAGATGTCTTTTACCTGCTCACTGGTCATGCTGCTGAGCGAGGATTTTGTGTTGACGATGACGGCGATACCATCGCGGGCGATAATGGTGGCGGTAAGTCCCTCGGCAACCTCGGTGTCTTTAAGCTCGCGAGACGCCATGCCGATGTCGCATATTCCATCGATGGCCGCCTGGATGCCCGTCGAGGAATCGCTTTGCTGTATCTCGATGGTGACATCCGGATTAAGGCCCTCATACGCCTCTTTCAGCTTCTCCATAACCGGCGTGACCGAAGATGAACCCGCCACAACAACCTTGCCACTGTTCGTGGGTGCAGCGGTGTAAGCCTTGGCGCCGTCGACCACGGCCACGTAGTGATTGGCCTCAACAACCGCCTGGCCTTCGCTACTCAAGATGAAGTCCATGAAGTCCTGCGCGACGGCGGAAAGCCCGCCCTTATCCACAAGATTAAACGGCCGCTGAATCGCGTAGCTGCTGTTCTTGACGTTTTCTGTCGTCGCGGCCACCCCGTCTATGTCGAGCGCCTTGACCGAAGTGTCGAGAGAGCCGAGCGAGATATAGCCTATCGCGCGCTCATCGCCAGAAATCGTTGTGAGCATGACCGCGGTCGAGTTGGTGATGACAGCATTGGGCGTCGTCGCGTCGACCTTCTCGCCGTTTACCTCTTCTTCAACCTTAAAAAGCTCGACGAATGCCGAACGCGTGCCGCTTCCGTCTTCCCGAGCGACAACCGAGATTGCGCCTTCGGTGGCGGTGGGAGCGGAAGTGGGTGTGGCGGTGTCCCCACTTGCCGGGGTTGTGTCTGCCGCGTCACCGCTCGGCTGCTCACTCGTACACGCGCCTAAACCGAGCGCGAACACAACCATGAGTGCGCAAACCAGCCCAACCGCGATGGGCCACTTAATTCCCTTTACCTTCTTCAACATTGTGCCTCCTGTCAGATGAACGAACGTATCACATATATCGCATCTACTGCATGTGTCGTCACCCATTCTGACAAGCCAGCATCAAGCCCCGGTATGCCCCCCATCAAATCCACGTAAAATCCCTC
>JAISFJ010000060.1 GCA_031263665.1 Coriobacteriales bacterium | reverse complement strand
CCTTACTGGCCTCCGTCCCAGCCGCCCGTAACCTGGTAGACAAACGCATCGCCGCCGGCGCCCCCCACCTTGACGCCGAAGGCTTCGAGATTACAGAGTAAAATCTTTACGGGGCCAAGGATGTGTGAGAAAAGTCATGGTACCTATTCTAGCGCAAGTTTAGCTGCTCGACTCATAGTCTAAGCGTGATACAATTGTCTTTGGTAATGTATGATGTGTGCAACACGTGTAGGCAGATGAAATTGAAGGGGGTCGTTATGAGTGAACGTAACATCAGCAGCAACAATACCAACAGTACCAGCAGCAAGGCGGACAAAACCGTAGAGGTTGATGTGCTTACCGAACGGTTTATCGGCGGCAACAAGGTATGGGGTGCAATCATCGGGATAGTGATGGCCATTCTCGGCATCCTGTTTATTGTTAAGCCGCTCCAGGTCGCGTTTGCCTTGGACATCGTCGTCACCGTGGGGTTTTTACTCTTCGGCATCTACCAGATATTCTCCTATTTTCAGACACCTACCGCGCTGAGAAGCGGATGGCAACTCGCATTCGGCATCGTCTGGGTTCTGATGGCGATTATGATTGTCACCTCTGGTTGGGCGGGAATTATCCTCGCCTTTGCCTTTGCGCTGGGATTTTTGGCCCTGTTGAGCGGCATTATGCAAATCAGCGTCTACGCGGCCATTCGTGAGCAGCCGGGCGCCGTGCTCATCTTAACGAGCGGCATTATCAATGCCCTGCTCGGTATCTTTTTGCTGTTCGCACCGTTTTTCGCAACGGCAATCGTCGAGGTCGCCCAGGGGATATACCTTCTCTTTGCCGGCATCGCCCTCATCTTTGAAGCCTTAAGCGGCCATGCCCACAGAAAAGCATAATGCTTCCTGTTAAACGTTCTTAGAACCTTACGGTGAATCGCGTGAAAATCCCCCTTTGCAGATTGGGGACTTTTTTGATTTCTGAGTCGTCATATCAGTAGGATTGTGTACAATCGACGCAACAACGTAATAGCCGACCGCAAGAACGTTCGGGCGGGAGGCAGTGGTCTTGCGATATGGAAGTCCTTGGCGCTGCCTCCCACCCGAGCAGCAAGGACTTCCATCATGCGCGGAAAGAAACGACGCTTAACTGCTCCGTCTACGACACCATGGGACCAGAAGAGCGAGCGAGAGATCGGTCCGGCCGAGGCAATCGTCAGGGCATGCCATCGGAACATGTACAGGTATCGCCACGCTCCTGCAAGCCTTGATGGCGAGGCGGAGTTCTTCAACGCCTACACAAGGGATGCCTGCCCAGGATGCGCATCGCCGAAAATCCAGAGCAAGGGATACGACAAAAACGGGATGCGCAGATGGCGATGTCGCTCGTGCGGCAAGTCGTTTAGCCCTGCAACTGGCACCGTCTTTGAAAACCACAAGCTCCCCGTGGCAGACTGGACGGAATTCCTGCTGGAGTTATTTTCCTTCGAGAGCATCAACGGCATTACCAGGGCCAACAGGAGGTCGACGACCACCGTGCCCTACTGGGTTGCCAAGCTATTCGCCGTCTTGGAGAACATCCAGGACGGCGTGATGCTGTCCGGCACCGTTCAGATAGACGAGAAACTCTACCCCTTGGCAGCCAAAAACCAGCCGCTGATGCCCGACGGCTCCAAGATGCCGGGCGGCTTTTCCAGGAGCAAGATATGCATAGGGGTCGGGTGCGACCGCCGGGGCAGCTCGTTGTTCGTGAGGGAGGGACTGGGAAAGACCAGCGGAGCTAAGACCATGGCTGCCTTCGGAAGCCGCATAGCCCCGGGATCCAAACTCATCCACGACATGGAAAACGGCCACAACATGCTGGTAAGGGAGCTGGACCTCGTGAGCGAGGTGTACAACTCCAAGGCGATCTGCAAGCTACCCGACGAAGAGAACCCGCTGCGCGAGGTCAACAGGCTCTGCTTTTTGCTGGAGCTGTTCTTGAACTCCCACTCCGGCTTCGACAGGGACGACCTGGATGGATGGCTGGATCTCTTCTGGGTCATCATGAACCCTCCCACGAACAAAATGAAGAAGGTCGCATTCGTGCTTGATCGGGCTATGCATAACTCAAAAACGCTATCTTACAGGGAGTTTTACAAGAAAAAGCCCAGCTAATAGGTTTGCGGTGTCATTCTAAAGTCCCCAATCTGCAAAGGGGGATTTTTCGCGTGAATTTATCGGCGTCGCTTTGAACGTCAATCCGTGCGCCCAGGCGACGAACCGCCTCTTTGGCGATGCTCAGCCCCAGCCCAAAACTCTTGGCATCGCCGCGACGAGCGCTGTCTGCGCGATAGAAACGCTCAAAAATGTGCGGGAGTTCATCTTCAGCGATGCCGGGCCCGCTGTTTTCTACCATGAAGAACACGCCGCCTTCCGTTGAGTCTGCTGAGTCTGCCAAAGCCGTGGGGTGTGCCGAGGCCGCTGAGCCCACTGAGCCTGCTGAACCCGTGGAGTCTATCGAGTCCGCCGAGTTATCCAAGTCCGTCGAGCCTGCCGAATCCGCTGGGTTCGCCGAGCCTGCCGTGCCTGCCGAATCCGCTGGGTTCGTCGAGCCGGTCGAATCCGCCGAATCAAGCGAGTCAAGCGAACCCGCCGAGCGTAGGCGCACCTCAATTTGGCCGCCTTCGTCGGCATACTTGACGGCGTTTTCGAGCAACGCAAAAAAGACCTTGTCGATAAGGCCGGGCACCAGAACACGGGTCAGACCTGGCTCGATGTCCATAGTAACCTGAAGCTGCCGCGCTTCTGTGGCCGCGCTCAACGACTGCAACACCATCTGAACCGTTGCGCTCAGATTAACCGGCTCGGGCTGGGCGGCTGCGACATCCGCGTTTTCAACACGCGCGAAGGTGAGCAGTTCGTCGATTAAGCTGCTCATGCGGTCACTCCCGATGCGCAGGTAGTCGAGCCATTCGCGTTGGCTGGCGATGGTCTGCTCCTGATTGGCCAAAAGCGCGTCGCTGTTGGTGGTGATGATGGCCAGCGGGGTCTTGAGCTCATGGGACGCATCGGCGACAAAACGGCGCTGTTGCTCCCACGCCTGGGCTATGGGCTTGATGGAGCGGTTGGCAAACAGCAGACTGACCGCCCAAACCGCCACCAAAGCCGCCAGCCCTACCGCAATGAGGGTCAGCAGCAAATTACGCAGAGCCGTTTGTGATTCGGTGACATCGAGAAAACGTATAAGGCTGTTTTCGGAGGTCGTGACAACAACCTCATTCGCGGCGTTAGCAACCGCATGGCTTCCCGCGAATGTAATGGCGTAGAGCCACTGTCGGTCGAGCAGCTCAAAAATGGCTCCATCGGGATTTTCCCATGCTTGAGTAACTGCCTGCTCATAGGCTTCCTGAGATAAATCGAGAGGTGAATCGATGGCAAGGATGCTGCCGGATTTATCAACCGTGACGGCAAAGGTGGAGAGGGAGGCAGAAAGAGCAGACGCCGTCCCCGTAACCGTCACAACATCTCCCCTTTCATCATGAATCACGGCCCCTGAAGGCCCCTCTTCCTGAGGCGGTGGCAGCGAGGATGAACCTTCATCAGAAGCCGATACGATGACACTTATATCCGCCAGTGACGCCAGGTCTCGTTGATTTTGAGCCTGAACGCTGACACTGGTTGCCACATAAACCGCCGTAAAAGCCGCGACGAGCACCAGCGAAGTGAGAACCATATTGAGCGCCAAAAAGCGATTGCGCAGCTTGCGAAACATTGGGGCGTTGGCGGCTGGCATGGGCCAGTGCTCTGTTAAGTCTAAACAGAGCACTGGCTCACCGGTGCCTGTCCCGCTGACGGCCGCGCCGGGCTCAAGCTGTCAGCCTGCAGCTCCTGCGGCTCTTGCGGCTCCACCAACCGATACCCTAAGCCGCGCACCGCCTTGACGCCTGCCCGCGAACCTGCCTGGGCCAGGGCCTTGCGCAGAAGCGAGACATGGGCCTCAACATGATTGCTTCCCGCGTCGGCGTCAAAACCCCAGAGTTTACGGAGGATGGTTTCTTTGGCGACGATGGCTCCTTTATTCACCATCAGAAGCTCAAGAAGCTGAGCCACCTTAACACTCAACTGAATCTGCCTGCCTCCACAGCTGAGCGTCAGGGTCCAAGGCGCAAGGCACAGGTCGGAAAATTCGAGGGCGCCTTCGTCAACATAGCCGGGATTACGCCGCGCGAGAGCTCGAATCCGGGCCAGCAATTCCTCGGTATGAAAGGGTTTGGGCAGGTAGTCATCGGCACCGGCGTCGAGGCCGGACACTTTGTCGGTGGTGGCATTGCGGGCGGTGAGCAGAATAACCGGAGTGGTGAGGCCGTCGGCCCTGAGTTTTTTGAGGATGCTGAGCCCGTCTAAGCCGGGTAACATGATGTCTAAGACGATGAGGTCATAGATGCCGGTGGCACCGTAGGCCAGGCCCTCGTTGCCATCGTGGACGACATCGACCGCGTAGTGACTCTTTTTAAGGACTTCGGCCACTGCGCGGGCGATGTACTTCTCATCTTCTATCAACAAAATCCGCATACTGGTCAGGGGGTTGAGGGTTGGGGGATTGGGTTGGCTGGGATTGGGGTTTGGTGGGCTAGGTCGGTCGGCGTTAAAATCGACACCAGAACCTGGCCATCAATCGGCATTGGTGCCGCCCTGTTGAGCGGCCAGCAGTGGCCCTTTTCCCATGCTGACGGTCACCTTTCCGTCAGCCTCTTCCGTGACGGTTTCCACGCCATCAGGCACCTGCTCGCTCCACGTCACGCCGCCATCGGTGGAGTAACGGAGCACGCCACCATCTCCGCTGCCATCAACCGTGATTGCGAGGTTGTCGGACTCAAGCGTCCCGGAGGCAGACGACGAGCCATCGGTACCAGTGTCGGCACCCATGCTGACGGTCGTGCGGCCCTGCGCGTCGGTCTGTACCTCCGCGCCTTCCGGATAGCCTTCCGTCCAGCTTGCTCCCCCGTCGGTGGAGTAACGGGTCACGCCGTCCTCGCTTATTACCATGAGCCCGCCTTCGCCCTCCGGCGCGTCTTTTGGCTGCCCCGCTAACAGTGCACCAGAATCATCGGCACCGAGCGCGGCGTTTTCGGCGTACGCATTGTTCATGTTCACCAAAACCAGCGCCAAGGCAACCAACACTGCCAGCGATGCTATGACGATAAGTATCAATCTTGGGCTTAACCCGCTTGCGCTTAACTCGCCCGCGCCTGCCTCACCTGGACCTGGCTCCGCTGGTCTGCCCGGCTCGGTGGCAAACGGCTCCGCCGGGCTTATCTCGATGGGGCTTAGTTCCTCTGCGTGCAATTCACCTGGATTTAATTCTCGACTCACTCTGTCTTTCATGTTTGGCTCCATTCCGCCGCCTTGCGGTGGCACAAATCAATAGGATACTACTTCAGGGCACTTCTAAAAACCCATTGCACATCATCTTCCGGCCAGTTTGCTCCAGCTCTGCCCGTGCAAGCGGCGGCATAAGCCCTGCTAGTGCTTCGTTAAGTTACAGACCTGGAGCAAACTGACTCGGAATCTGCTGCACAAGCGGTTTTTAGAAGTGCCCTTCATTCGCATCGATGCACTGCCCGGAATCTCTCCCGAACAACCACCATTCTACAAGCCGAAGTTACGCTCAAGCTGAAAAGAAGAAAAGTTCACAGGAGCGAGTGGGACAGTTGGGACGAGTGGCCCGGGGGCAACTGTCCCACTTGGCATGTTTGTGACGGTACTGTTTTGTCACACTGGTGACAAAACAGTACCGTCACACTAAAACCTAAAGCCAACAACCAACCATCCCAACAAACCTATAACCAGCAATTACTACGTTGCCCTCTGTACCGGTATTGTCGTGCAGC
>JAISFJ010000186.1 GCA_031263665.1 Coriobacteriales bacterium | reverse complement strand
CGTCAGCCAAACTTTCCTGAATGGTGACTTTTTTGGCGTGATGGCAGACAGAACGGGCGTTTCGTGGTAATCTATCAGCTTGCATGTTACGGATGGATTACTTAGGATGGATTACTTATAGGGAATCCCGAACTCGTTCGGAGGAATGTATGCATACGACACTTGCAGTATTCGCGGGGCCTTTTCTTGGGATGGGTGTTACCGAGCTCATCATCATCTTGGTCATCGCCTTGTTAATCTTCGGGCCGAAGAACCTGCCCAAATTGGGGAGTGCCTTAGGAAAGACGGTCAAAAACGTCCGCGAAGGGCTCGATGGCAACGGAGAGCTTCCCGAAGGGGACGCGGAGTTAGAAGAAGATGAAGAAGAGGATGAAGAAGAAGAGAAGCCCGCACCCAAGAAAAAGGCTTCCACCAAGAAGAAATAGTATGGACTGAACACCGCACGAGCGCGGTATGCGTGACAGTTGTTACGTGTGCCGCGTTGCTTTTGCCCCGCAGGGCGTAAGGCTCAAAGGTGGGCTTCAGGTGTTCGGTTTGGCAGGTGGTTTGGCAATCGGCTTATGCACAAGGCGGATTGTCACAACGTCTCATAAAGGAGATATGAGGTCCATGGTTAAAGATATAATCCTTACACCGGAAGGAAGAGTCAAGCTCGAACAGGAACTGCACGAGCTTGAGACCGTCAAGCGCCCCGAGATAGGCGAGCGCATAAAGGTCGCTCGTGAGTTTGGAGACATTTCCGAAAACTCGGAATACGATGACGCCAAAACCGAGCAGGCATGGATGGAAAGTCGCATTGCGGAAATCATCCAGATACTTTCTACCGCTACGGTGGTCGAGGCGCCCAAGCGTTCGAACAAGGTTTCGGTAGGTAGTGTTGTTACGGTACGGATGGGTGATGAGTCCGAGCGCACCTTCACGATTGTTGGCGCGGCGGAGGCAGATATTTCTTCCGGACGCATCTCCAACGAGTCGCCCGTGGGAGCCGCCCTGCTCGGCGCGAAGAAAAACGATGTTGTTAACGTTGACACTCCCAAAGGCACGCAGTTGGAGTTCACGATACTGAAGATAAGCAAGTAGCCAGCCAGTCGACAGTCAGGCTAGTCGATAGCCAGGCCAGTCGATAACCAGCCAGCCGGTAAGGGCGATTATTTTGAGCGACGATCCGATAGAGGTCCGCAAGTCCAAACGTGATGCCTTCCTTGCGCGCAGCGAGGAACCCTACGCCCGTTGCTTTGAGTCGGACGCACACGTCAGTGAGCTTGAGGAACGCTACGCAAATCTTGAGGATGGTGCCACGACTAGCGATGTTGTCCGTATCGCGGGGCGCGTTATGGCGGTTCGCGACCAGGGCAAGGCGCTTTTTATCGTCATTCGCGACGCTACGGGCGACCTTCAGCTTTTTTGTCGCGTCAATGTGCTGGGAGAGGACGCCTTCGCACAGGCTAAGGACCTCGATTTAGGCGACTGGGTCGGGGCGACAGGTACGGTCATGCGTACGCGGCGCGGGCAGCTCTCCGTTGCTCCCGAGCGCGTTGAGATGCTCACCAAGGCCTTGCGGCCGCTGCCCGAGAAGTTTCATGGCCTTTCGGACAAAGAGACCCGTTATCGTCAGCGCTATGTTGACCTCATCGTGAATCCTGAGGTCAAAGAGGTTTTTGCCAAGCGCTTTAAGATTGTGGCGGCCATACGCGACGGTGCGATTAAACGTGGATTTGTTGAGGTGGAGACGCCCATGCTCCATCCCATCCCGGGCGGCGCGACCGCTCGGCCCTTTATCACGCACCACAACACGCTCAACAAGGATTTTTACCTGCGCGTCGCGCCCGAACTGCACCTCAAGCGCCTTCTTGTCGGCGGCTTTGAGCGCGTCTTTGAAATCAATCGCTCGTTTCGCAACGAAGGCATGGATTCTCATCACAATCCTGAGTTTACCACCTTTGAGGCCTACCAGGCTTTTACCGACGTGCATGGCATGGAAAAATTAACGCGTGAGCTGATTCAGGAAGCCTGTCTCGCGGCCAATGGGACGCTTCAGATACCTTACCAGGGCACCGAGCTCGATTTGTCCGGCACCTGGACGAGTCGCACGATGATTGATTTGGTTAGTGAGGCGGCGGGCGAGGAAGTCTCATTTAACAGGACGCTTACAGAACTGAAAACCTTAGCGAACCATTATCAGATTTCCTTACAAGATGACTGGAAGAAAGGTAAACTGATAACGGTGCTGTATGAGAAGCTGGTCGAAGGGCATCTCGTGCAGCCGACGTTTGTCACTGAGCACCCGCTTGAGACCTCGCCCTTGGCGAAGAAAAAGGCGGGCAGCGATGACGTCACCGACCGATTCGAGCTTCTCATCTGCGGCCATGAGTTCGCAAACGCGTTCTCGGAGCTCAACGACCCGGTCGACCAGCGTGAGCGGTTTGCGGCCCAGATGGCTGCAAAGGCTGCTGGCGACGAGGAGGCGATGGGCTTTGATGAGGATTTCATCCGGGCGCTGGAGTATGGTATGCCGCCGGCTGGCGGTGTCGGCATAGGTATTGACCGGCTGGTTATGCTGCTGACCGATTCTCCTTCGATTCGCGATGTTCTCCTTTTTCCCCATATGAGAGACGAATCATTGTGAGGAAGCGCTGATTACTGATTACTGGTTATTCAGTGCTTTTCAGGGTGGGCGAAGAAAATGAAGCGCCCGTGTGTTGATTGAGAGCAAGGGAGTTAGAGCATGTCATTTGAACGATTTACCGATAAGGCGCGCAACGTCTTGGCCTTGGCACAGGAAGAAGCGCGTACGCTCAGGCAGTCCTACGTGGGCACCGAGCATCTCCTGCTCGGTCTGCTCCGCGAAAAAGAGGGCATCGCCGCGCAGGCGCTGGGAAATCTCAAGGTGAGTTATGAGCAGGCGCTTGAGCAGGTCAAAGGTATCGTCGAGGTAGACCCCGACGCGCCAAACGGCCATCTGAGCTTCACGCCGCGGGTCAAGCGTGTGCTCGAATTTGCCCTGCGTGAGACCATGCAACTTGGCCAAAACTACATCTCTACCGAGCATCTGCTGCTCGGCATTGTGCGCGAGGGCAATGGCGTGGCCATCCAGGCGCTTTCCCAGATGGGCATCGACGCGTCTTTAGTCAAAAACACCATTATCGATATTCTCCATCAATCCGCGGCTTACGCCGGCCCTCAGGATTTTATGGAGGACGATTACAGCGATGGCAGCAATATTCTTGATGAGTTTGGTACCAATCTCACCCAACAGGCGAGCGAGAACAAGCTCGACCCCGTTATCGGCCGCGAACATGAGGTTGAGCGTGTCATGCAGATACTGTCGCGGCGCACGAAGAACAATCCGTTGCTGCTCGGTGACCCTGGCGTAGGCAAGACCGCCATCGCCGAGGGGCTCGCCCAGCTCATCGCGTCTGAGCAGGTGCCGGACATCCTCCGTCACAAACAGCTCGTCACGCTTGATGTTGCGGCGCTGGTGGCCGGCTCCAAGTATCGTGGTGAGTTTGAGGACCGCATGAAGCGCGTTGTCAAAGAAGTCGCGGAGCGCGGAGACATCATCTTGTTCATCGATGAGATGCACACCATCATCGGTGCCGGCTCGGCCGAAGGCTCCATCGACGCTGCCGCCATTCTCAAGCCACCGCTTTCTCGCGGCGAGATACAGGTGATTGGCGCCACAACCTCCGATGAATATCGCAAGCATATCGAGAAGGACACCGCGCTTGAGCGGCGCTTTCAGCCGGTGACCATCTATGAGCCCAGCAGCGACCAAGCCTATCAGATACTCAAAGGCCTGCGCGACCGCTACGAGGCGCATCACCGCGTGCACTTTACCGACGAGGCGCTTGAAGCCGCCGTCTCGCTGTCCGATCGCTACGTGCAGGACCGTTTTTTGCCCGACAAGGCGATTGACGTTATCGATGAAGCAGGCGCCCGTATGCGCATCCGTAACATGACCATCCCTTCCGATGTGCATGAAATGGACGAAAAGATTCGCAAGGTGCGCGCCGAAAAAGAAGAAGCCATCTCGACGCAGAATTTTGAGACGGCCGCCAAACTCCGCGATTCCGAAAAGCTGCTTATCAAGGAGCGCGAGGAGCTCGAGGAAAAATGGCGCCAGGAAAATTCTAAGAACGTCACCGCCGTTACCGACAAAGAAATCGCCGATATCGTCTCGATGTCGACCGGTGTTCCCGTCGCCGACCTTACCGAGGCCGAGACCGAAAAACTGCTTCGCATGGAGCAGGTGTTACACGAGCGCATCATCGGGCAAGACGAGCCCGTTACGGCCATCTCCAAGGCCATTCGTCGCTCGCGTGCCGGCCTGAAAGACCCCAAGCGTCCCGCGGGTTCATTCATTTTTCTTGGACCTTCCGGCGTAGGCAAGACCGAATTATCCAAAGCGTTGGCGGAGTTCCTCTTTAACAGCGAGGACGCGCTCATCTCCTTTGATATGTCGGAGTATATGGAAAAGCATACGGTCTCGCGGCTCGTCGGCTCACCTCCGGGCTACGTGGGCTACGATGAGGGCGGGCAGCTTACCAAGGCAGTGCGTCAGCGTCCGTACTCGGTGGTGCTTTTTGACGAGATAGAAAAGGCGCATCCGGATGTGTTTAACATCCTGCTCCAGATACTTGAAGAGGGACGCCTGACAGACGGTCAGGGGCGCAAGGTTGACTTCCGCAACGCGATTATCATCATGACCTCCAATGTTGGTGCGCGCGAGATAGCGCAGGGAACCCCCATCGGCTTTTCGGGCGCGGACAGCAAGAAGGGGCTTTCTGACAAAGAAATCAACAACCGCGTTATGACGGAGATGAAAAAGCTCTTCCGCCCCGAATTTCTCAATCGTATCGACGATATCATCGTCTTTAAGTCGCTGACTGCCAGCCAGATTGCTCAGATTGTCGAGCTCATGGTTTGCGATTTGCGCGACCGACTCATCGAGCAGGGCATGACCATTAACCTCACCGAGGCGGCGCGCAACTTTATCGCCGAGGAAGGTACCGATGTGACCTTTGGCGCCCGACCTTTGCGCCGGTCCATTCAACGTGTTCTCGAAGACCCCATCTCCGAGCAGGTGCTTGAAGGCAGGTGGAAGCCCGGTGATGTTATCGAGGCGGACTACAATGGCGAAGAGGTTGTGTTTGAGAAGGGCGAAGGAGAAATTCCTCAGCCGCGCAAGCATCAGTCCCTCGCGCGCGAGGTAGAACTCGTCACGCCGATTTTTGGCGGCGGTGGCAGCGCAGGCGGTGGCCGTAGTGGTGGCGGCATAAGCACCGACACCAACACTGGCCCAACCGGCCCAACCGGCCCAACCGGCAACCCAAGCGGCGGCGACCTTGTGCTGGAAAGCTGAGGAAGGTGTGTTTTCCGGTACAATGATGATTGTGGGTATGAGGGTGCTGGAATTTCACAACTGAATGAGACGGAGGACGCATGAAACAGG
>JAISFJ010000194.1 GCA_031263665.1 Coriobacteriales bacterium | reverse complement strand
TCCGAGAGCGCATCCGAGAGCGCGTCCTGCGGCGCTTCCGAGAGCGCATCCGAGAGCGCGTCCTGCGGCGCTTCCTGTGGTACTTCCTGCGGAAAGCCCCGCCGTGAATCCCTTCGCTTTCTGGACATGAAACTCGACAGTCGCCATGGCATACTCGCAACCGCTTTGCTCACAACGCTCGCCTTTGGCTTTCCCGTGTTTTGCCTGGTGTGCCCCGTAGGCTTGATTTTTGCTACGGTGCTGCTCATCATGCGCCTTTTTGCGTTTGGTGAGACAACCTGGACGCTCGTGGTGTTTCCGCTCATCATCGCCATCGAGTTATTCCTGCTGCCGCGATGGTGCAATAACTTCTGCCCCTTAGGAGCGCTGCTTTCGGTGTTCAGCGGTTTGAACAGGACTTTTCAACCTCATATCAACACCGCCAGTTGCCGACTTACGGCGCGAGGCGTCTCCTGCAAGCTCTGCGAACAGGTCTGCCCGGAAGGCATCAATCTCCACGATATCAAGGCGGGCAAAACCACCTTAAACGATTGCAGCAAGTGCCGCGCCTGCGCCGACATATGCCCCGAACACGCCATCACCTTTCCCCTGTGGGCAAAGAGGCGCTCGGTAAAACTCTCAAAAGAAAAGGGATGACCATGTCTTTTATCACCGGTCTGATGACTATGTTGAACTCGATTGAAAGTGATGTGTTGCTCGTGCACCGTGAGCGCTGCGTTTCGGTTCGCAATCGCAACGCCCAATGCCTGCGTTGCGCCGAGGTCTGTACGTCAAAGGCCATCGCGTATCATGACAACGAGTTTGAGCTGGACCCCAGCCGCTGCATCGGGTGCGGAACCTGCACCGTCGCCTGTCCCACCGGTGCTATCGAGATGAAAAACCCCAGCGATACTGAGCTTGCGCGCCGCGTAAACGAAGTAGCAGCCGCAACCAACGGCCACCCCGTGATTGCCTGTGAGCCTGCCGTACGCGCCGCCGTGACGCAAGCAGCCAAACAACGCACGGGCAGAAGGGGCCTGTTGGGGTTGGGCGGGCGCCAAAAGAAGAGGGCCGCCGCGTGTGACACGAGCCGCGTATGCGAAGTACCGTGCCTGGGCCGCCTTGACGAATCCGTATTCGCCGGTCTTGCCGCACGGAAAGCCGATACGGTCACGCTTGTTTGCGACTCATGCGACAACTGCCAACACGCAACCGGAGGCGCGCTTATACGCGAGGTGATACCTTGCGCGCGCACCCTGATTGAGGCGTTCGGCTCACCGATGAACATCTGCATCGAGCTAAAAAATTGGGAGCTGATACCCGTGGCCTCGGGCGGTGCGAGGGCGGGTGCGGGTGGCGGGGGCGCAGGTGGTGCAACCTCGGGCGGCGGGGGTGGCGAGGGCGGTGCGGGTGGCGCAACCTCGGGCGGTGCGGGCGGCGGGGACGGCAGGGGTGGCGCGACCTCGAGTAGCGGGGGCACGGACGACGCGGGCACGACTCCAGAAGAAGGCCTCTCGCGACGTGATTTCTTCAGGTCGCTAAAAGAAGGTTCGCTACAGGCCGTCACCGCAAAGAGCCAACAAGCCCTCGCCGGCGAAGACGCCGGCACCTCAGACTCAGATAACGCAACCGAGGTATTTGCCCAGCTCAGGGTAAACGCGGACGGAACTCTTCCCCAATCCATTCCCCCAAGGCGCGTTCTGCTCGCTCGCTATCTCAAACACATCGGCGAACCGGTGGTCAAACACATAAAGACGCGTACGTCCGGCGCAGTTCTGATTGATACCGAACGCTGTAATTCATGCCGTATGTGCGCGGTGTTTTGCCCAACCGGCGCCTTGTCAAAGACAGACGAGGCGGGCCGCTATGGCATCATACACAAAGCGAGTATCTGCGTGCGTTGCCGACTCTGCGAGCAGATATGCCCTCAAGACGCGATTACCCTCAACACGAGTGTCCCCATTGAGCAGTTTCTCGGCAAAAAGTCCGTTTGTTATCACATGAAAGAGCCGCAATGGGAAGCCAACCGGCCGGATTCGATGTTTCAGAAAATGCACACGGTACTAGGAAAAGATAAAGAGATGTGTATGCTATGATTTCATATACTCTGCCGGATTTTGTTAACGGGCTGTGGCGGAATATCTTCTTTATCCGCCTCAGCAAACAGCACCCCGAATATTTTAAGGATGAACTGCGCATCAGCAGCGTATACGGCTGTTTTCCCGGCTGTATTATGAATGGCGGCCGCACCTTCATCAAAAAGCCCTACACAAAGGCACAGATGACCGAGGTGTTTTCTCTTCTCGACGCGCACGGCGTCACGGCCCGCCTGACCTTAACAAACATGCTTATCGAAGAAGAGCATTTGCACGACGAGTATTTCCGCGCGATGATGGATTGCGCGCGCGACCACAATGTGGAGGTCATCATCTACAGCGAGCTTTTGAGTGAGTATGTCGCAAAGCACTACGGCTTCAAGCAGGTGCTTTCTACCACCAGGCCCCTCGCGAACATAGATGAGCTCAACCAGGCCACCAAACGCTACGATTACGTCGTGCTCGACTATAACCGCAACAAAGACCTTGAGTTCATCAACCGCATAGAGGACAAGGACAAAATCGAGGTAATGGTCAACGAGTTTTGCCGCCCCGGCTGCCCCTATCGCCACAAACACTACCGACATAACAGCAAAGACCAACTCGACGGCGTCATTCGGCCCTTCAGAAGCTGCGACGTTACAACAGGCGAGTTTTTTGCGCACCCACCCGAGCATCCGGTCATCCTAACCGACCAACAGGTGCTCACGCTGCACCATGAATACGACATCAACAACTTCAAAATCGTCGGCCGTGGCATCCCCTTCGAGACAGTATTAGAATCCTACGTCTACTACCTCCTCAAACCCAAATACCGCCCCCAAGTAACCCCCCTGGCCCGCCAAGCCCTCACCCTGAGCTAAAGGGCCGAGTTGGAGTCGGTCGAGTTGTAGCAGATAGGCGTGCTCTCTATAAATTGCCTACTATCGTGGGCAAGGATGCACTAAAACTCGCTGTAACTATGTTATTGTAGGTACTTACAGCGCGTAAAAGAGGGTATAATCTTATAAATGCAAGAAAAGCTCGCTGTAACTACTTCATTTTAAGCACTTACAGCGAGCGATAGTGAAAGGTGTGAATATGCGTATTATCGGGCGCGAGGCCGAACAGGAGCGTCTGCGTCAGTAT
>JAISFJ010000191.1 GCA_031263665.1 Coriobacteriales bacterium | reverse complement strand
TATAACCGTATTCGTAGGGGACGGCGTCCTCGACGTCCCGCTCTGCGCCGTCCCACTCCCATCCCCCTTGTCACACTCCTGTGAGGTCAAAATTGGGGATGAAGCTTTCTTGGGCGGTGTCGCCTTCTTGCATAAAGCTGTTTGTGATGCCGAGGTCGAGCGCAAAGTTGACGAGTGCGTCGTATTCATTTTCTTTGACGGTGGTTTGAAGCTCCAAAAAGCGCGCGGCGTTTGGCATCGGCGTGTACTGATTCATAAGACTGTAGCAAACACGATTACCAACGCTGTTAAAGATGAGACGCAAGACGGCTTTGGAGTCTTTGAGTTGTCCTGGTAACAAGAGATGCCGTACGATGATGCCTGTCTGCAAGATGCCCTGGTCATCGAGGGTATAAGCACCCGCTTGTTCGACCATGGCTTCGAGCGCCGAGAGGGCGACGCGGGGATAATCTGGCGCATTGGAATAGCGGGCGGCAAGCTCAGGCGAGGCGTACTTAAAATCCGTCAGATAAATAGCTACCCAGTCGCTGAGCATACGGATGGCATCTGTGGTCTCGTAACCGCTCGTGTTGTAGACGATGGGCAAGGTCATTTTTCGTCTACGAGCCAGCGCTACCGCGCGTGCGATTTGCGGCGCATACTGAGTCGGCGTTACGAGGTTGATGTTGTGTGCGCCTTGCCGCATCAACTCTTCGCATATCTGGGCCAGGCGTTCGACAGAGACTTCCTCGCCAAGACGTCCTGAGGACAGGGCTTCATTTTGACAGTAGACGCAACGCAGAGGGCAGTTGGAGAAGAAAATGGTTCCGCTGCCCTGAGTGCCGGAGATTGGTGGCTCTTCCCCATGATGAAGGGCCGCGCGTGCGACGCGAAGTGTGCCATCGGCGCCGCAAAGCCCTTCATCACCCGCCGCCCGGTCAGCGCCGCAGCGGCGAGGGCACAGCGAACAAGCCCGCGGCAACAGAACGCTTTCTTGTATGCCATCTTTCATCACTACCATCTCTCACCATACTACTTCTCAAATTTTACTCCACCACACCTTTTTGTTCATTGTTGTTTTACGCGTTTAGAATATCAGACATTCCGTCAAGCCTATTATCCCGAAGAGCCCTCATTATACTCTTTCTGTCTCAGCCCCGTCCCTACTTGACGGCGGGGGCGTTCTTGATTATTCTTAAACTGATAAAACTTATAAGAATAATAGAGAAAAAGAAGTGAGCCATGGACGAGAATTTTCAAGTTATCAGTGCCGCAAAAAGAGTTCAGGGAGCGCCTCGGACAACGGAAGCCGAGTTGCGGGAGCGTATCGACCGTTCGGACTTTGGCGAAAATACCAAGGGGTGGGCGCGTAGAGCCGCTCGCTGCGAATCGCTCGGTGGTCCTGGGTGGGGGCTTTTTGAGGCTCCGCCCATCATCGAGCGCGGTGAGGGGTCCTTGCTGTTTGATGTTGACGGCAAGCGTTATATCGACCTGCTGTCGGGATTTTCAGTCAGCGGACTGGGCAACTGCCATCCGGCCATTACTGAGGCCATACAGTCACAGGCAGCGCAGCTCACACACTTTTTTGACTTCTCTCATCCATTGCGCATCCGTTTGGCCGAGCGTCTCGGCGAACTCTCCGGCATCGAAGGGCGAACGCGGGTACTTTTTGGAACCACCGGCTCGGATGGTGTCGAAAGCGCGGTAAAGGCGGCGCGCCATTATACGGGAAAACCCTACGTCCTCGTAGCGAAGGGGGATTACCACGGTGCTTCCTATGGCACCATCGGCCTTACAAGCAGGCGCGGCATGAACGCTCCGTATTTTCCTGGTGGAACAGGGGGAAATGTGGGGTTTTTTGGATTTCCCCATACGTACCGTCAGGGTCTCAGCGAGTTTGGCGGCTATGGGATGGAGGCGCTGGAGGAACTTGAGCGCAGTTTGAGCGGCACCTATTCTCCCTATGCCGATGGGTCCGACAATCTGGTGGCGGCAATTTTGGTCGAGCCCTTCCAGAGTTCATCAGGTTACTATATCCCGCCAAAAGAATATCTCGCGAGGCTGCGGGATATAGCAGACCGATTTGGAATACTTTTGATGGTCGATGAGGTTCAAACGGGCTTGGGCCGGACGGGCACTTTATGGGGATATGAGCACTCTGGCATCAGGCCCGACGCCCTCATCACCTCAAAGACACTCGGGGGAGGCCTGCCGCTTTCTGCGGTTGTCGCCAGAGAAGAACTGTTCTCATCCTGGAAGGCTACGGCTCATATCAACACGCAGGCTGGTAACGTGGCTGCCTGCGCGGCGGCTCATGTTGTTCTCGACATAATCACGGCTCCCGGTTTTCTCGATGAGGTAAACAGACACGGGCTTCGTTTCAAAGAGGGCTTGGAGCGCCTGGCCTTGAGGCATCCGAGTTTGGATTATATCGACCACAGCGGCCTGTATCTGGGCTTGGAATTTGTCGGCGACCCCGTTAAAAAGACTCCTGCCGCGGAGTTGGTATCTAAAATTCGGCTGGCTGGCTTGCGCGAGGGGCTTTTGCTCGACCATGGTGGCTACTTTGGAAATCGCATTCCGCTGATTCCCGCCTTGAATATCCCCGATGAACTCATCGATGAGGCGCTAGAGAAGCTGGACGTTCTCATTGGCCAAGCCGAAGCCGAGTTTGGCATTTCATAAGTGCCCATAAGAAAGGTGCAACGATGACAGAAGCGTCTTGGGATTTTGATACCTTAGCGGTGCGGGCCGGTTATAACCCCACCGAGCACAATCACGCGGTCAACGTGCCCATCTACCAGACGACGGCCTATACGCTGGAAACCGCCGAGCGTGCCGACGCGATGTTTGCCTTCGAGGATGAGGACCCGCTTTACACCCGACTTTCCAACCCCACGGTTGACGTGCTTGAGCGGCGGGTCACCGCGCTCCACGAAGGCGCGACGGCAAGCATCGCTCTCGCCTCCGGCATGGCGGCGGTCAGCTACGCTTTGCTCAACGTGGCGGGGCGGGGAGGGCATGTTCTGACCAATTACCACCTCTACGGCGGAACCATCGACGCCTTCTCGCACATTTACCCTGAGTTGGGCATCGCCATCGACACCGTAAAGGACGCCGATGACATCAAGGCCTACGAGCGCGCGCTCGGCCCAGACACCAAGGCCATCTACGTCGAGAGCGTCACAAATCCCCTGCTTGCGGTCAGCGACCTTGAGGCTTTGTCCCGCCTGGCTCACGCAAACGACATTCCGCTCATCGTCGACAACACGCTCGCCACCCCTTTTCTCCTTAATCCTTTTGAGTTTGGTGCCGATGTTGTGGTCTATTCCGCCACCAAGGCGCTGAGTGGGCATGGCAACGTTATCGCCGGGCTTGTTGTCGAAAGCGGCCGCTTTGATTACGGCAACGGGAAGTTTCCTCAGTTCAGTGAGCCGCACTGGGTCCTTCGCGACGAAAACGACGTACCGCGTAATCATCTGCAACTTTTTCCGGACGCTCCCTTTACGGGGCGGCTTCGGGCCATCCACCTCAACTACCTGGGCGCGGCGCTCAGTCCCTTTGATGCCTACCTCATTTTGCTTGGCATCGAGACGCTCGCCGAGCGGGTGACCAAACAAGTCGCGAACGCAAAGGCGCTGCTCGCATACCTTAAAGACAGCCCTCATGTCTCGTGGATAAACTACCCCACAACACAAGAGAGCCCCTATCGCGAGTTGGCCGAGAAGTACCTGCCGCGCGGAGCGGGAGGCATCGTGAGCTTTGGTTTTGCCGGAAGCGAAGGGCAAAAACGTCGATTTCTCGACAGCGTTGAGCTGTTTAGCTATCAGGCAAATATCGGAGATGCGCGCTCGCTGATTATCAACCCCGCGCAGACCACCCACATCGAACTGACGAACGAACAGCGTGCGATTATCGAACTCAAACCCGAAACGATTCGCCTGTCCCTGGGCCTCGAAAGCCCCCAAGACCTCATCGCCGACCTCGCCCAAGCATTCAAAAAAGCGTTTTCGTAAAGGCACTTCTAGAAGTGCTCAATAAGACGCAGGACAAAACAAGCACGCATCCCCCTGGATAAAGCAACCACTTCATCAGTTACCGTTTATCCCGTTCACAGGATGCCAATTCTCCTTCAACGGAGGGGAATTAACGCCCTGTGACGTGCTTAAAGCCCCTTAAATCCCCGTTTTGACCCGTGGGAAATAAATGTTACCAAAATAGTCGCAAATGTAGTACTATGGACAGGGAGAAAAGACATTAAAGAAGCTGTCGCAAATTATCGACACGGAGGACAATCCGATGGATAGGGCGTCGAAACAGGCCCCCACAAGGGAAACTGCCGCAATCAATTTAGAGACCACTGAGCACACGGCCGGCAAGCGCGTCTCGGCAAAAGAAGCTTCGTCTCTCGACATACTTGAGTTTGAGACCCCCCAAACTCGCAGTCGCAAAGACGGCCAGCAGCGTCGCTGGAAGTCATTTCTCGCCTATGGTCTCATCGGCCTGCTGCTCATTGGCAGCTTTGCGGGTTTTTTGCTCTATCGCTTTGACCCCTTCGCAAAGCCGCCGCTTCCTACCGAGGCCGTCACCAGGGGCACCTTTGTTGCCACTCTCGACCTCAACGGGACCTTGCAGCCCCGAACGCAGGAGGCTGTGACCACCTCGCTACCCGGCTCTATCTCTGAGATATGGGTGGCTGAGGGGGACATGGTGGATGAGGAACAGGCACTCTTTGAGGTTGAGACCAACAGAGGTCACGAAGACGTCACGGCGCCCATCTCCGGCCAGGTCGTGCAGCTCGACCTATCCACTGGCAAGAGTTTTGCGGAGCAGCACGCCACGGGTTCATCCGGCCTCGTCATCGCTGATTTGACATTCATGGAGATTATGCTTGATGTTAACGAGGTCGATATGCCCCACATCGAGGTAGGGCAGAAGGCGGAGCTGAGTTTTGATGCTCTGCCCGATTTAACTCTCGGCGCTACGGTTGCTCACATCGCGACCCTTCCCAATGAGGGGGCGGCCGCGGCGGGGCTTGCTGTCGGCGGTACGATTGTCACGTATCCGGTGAAGCTCGAGCTCGATGAGGATGACGCTCGGCTTAAGCCTGGTATGTCGGTCAGCGCCCGCATCACCGTCAACGAAGTGCCCGACGCGCTGCTCGTCAATGCCCTGGCGATACAGGAGCTTGATGGCGCGCCGGTAGTATATGTGCAGGAGTCCGCCGGCGATGTGGTCGCGGTGGAGGTCAACATCGTCGCGTCCTCGCCGGCACAGGTAGCTGTTGAAGGCAATCTCCAAGAGGGAGAACAGGTGCTCGTCGATACCGAAGCTGGAGAAGGGGGAGGAGCTTATGGCGAATTGTTTGCTGTTCGAAGTCGCTTCAGCGGGTAGCCTTACCGGTCGCTGCGGCCTCCTCGGTCGCTCCAGCTTTTCTGGTCGCCCCGGTCGCCCCGGTCGCTTCGTCGGCCTTTCTGGTCGCCCCAACCGCCCTGGCCACTTCACCCACTCCGACTGCCCCAACCGCCCTGGCCACTCCGCCCACTTTGCCCGCCCCAGAAACGGCGTGACATCCGCCGATATGATTGGCGGGTGAGTGCCGTGGGTGCTGTACTCGAGGCTTTAGATCTCGCCCGGGCATATCGCAGCAAGGCTGGGGTGACCCACGCGCTCCGCGGCGTAAGTTTCGCGGTCAAGCAGGGAGAGTTTGTGGCAATCATGGGCCCGTCCGGCTCCGGCAAGTCCACGCTCATGAACATCCTCGGTTGCCTGGACCGTCCAAACAGGGGTATCTACCTGCTTGAGGGAACCGATGTCAAAACCTATTCCGATAATGAGCTTGCCGACATCCGCGCAACCCGTATCGGCTTTGTTTTTCAGGCGTTCAACCTCCTGCCGCACACGACCGTGCTCCGTAACGTCATGCTGCCTTTGAGTTTTACGCGTTGCCCCAAACGTGAATGGGAGGCACGGGCATGGGCCGCTCTGCATGCGGTTGGGTTGGACGAGCGGCTTTTTGCTCACAAGAGCAATGAGCTTTCCGGTGGGCAGATGCAGCGGGTCGCCATCGCGCGGGCACTCGTCAACAATCCCGCCCTCATCCTCGCCGACGAACCGACCGGCAATCTCGACACGGCAGCGGGAGAGGTCATACTCAGCACGCTCTCGCGGCTTCGCGATATGGGGCGCACCATCGTACTCATCACCCACGAGCCGAGCGTTGTTCAGCGGGTCGACCGCGTCTTATACATCCGGGATGGCCTGTTTGGGAAGCCCCGCGAGGGTAGTGCACGTGTCAGCACACGCGCCGCCGCGCGCATCACCGTGTGAGGCGTGAGCGCTATGGCCTTTCGCTATCTGCTGAGCGAGACATGGATTTCGCTGACCGCCAACAAAGTGCGTTCGCTGCTCACCATACTCGGTATCATCATCGGCATCGCGAGCGTTATCGCCATGACATCCCTCATCAGCGGCATGAAGGGTGTTCTCATGACGGAGCTCGGGCTCTACCAGGCACGCATGGTGCAGATACACGGCACTGAGCCGTTGAGCCTCAGAGATGTGGAGGCGATTGAGGCAGCGTTTCCGGATTACGAGAGCGTCGGCGGCCTTATGATTGTTCCGGCCGAAGTGGCTTCGCAAAGTGAGTCCATCACCACTCAGCTTTTTGGAGTTACAGAAAACTACGCTTATATCCAAAACATCGAGATAGAACATGGACGTTTTCTCCGCGAGTCGGATGAGACCGATTCGT